>NZ_JAHZPH010000010.1:0-36732 GCF_019929365.1 Streptococcus oralis
TGGGCGCGTAGCTCAGGTGGTTAGAGCGCACGCCTGATAAGCGTGAGGTCGGTGGTTCGAGTCCACTCGTGCCCATTTATGAATATGGTCCGTTGGTCAAGGGGTTAAGACACCGCCTTTTCACGGCGGTAACACGGGTTCGAATCCCGTACGGACTATTTTTGGAGGATTACCCAAGTCTGGCTGAAGGGAACGGTCTTGAAAACCGTCAGGCGTGTAAAAGCGTGCGTGGGTTCGAATCCCACATCCTCCTTTTTATTATTAACGCGGGATGGAGCAGCTCGGTAGCTCGTCGGGCTCATAACCCGAAGGTCGTAGGTTCAAATCCTGCTCCCGCAATTTGGCTCGGTAGCTCAGTTGGTAGAGCAATGGATTGAAGCTCCATGTGTCGGCGGTTCGATTCCGTCTCGCGCCATATACTTATGACTAGGAAGGGTAGCGAAGAGGCTAAACGCGGCGGACTGTAAATCCGCTCCTTCGGGTTCGGGGGTTCGAATCCCTCCCCTTCCATTCCTTTAGTTACGGGCATAGTTTAAAGGTAGAACTAAGGTCTCCAAAACCTTCAGTGTGGGTTCAATTCCTACTGCCCGTGTTTATAGAATTATGGCGGGTGTGGTGAAGTGGTTAACACACCAGATTGTGGCTCTGGCATGCGTGGGTTCGATCCCCATCACTCGCCTATTTTATATTATTGGGGTATAGCCAAGCGGTAAGGCAAGGGACTTTGACTCCCTCATGCGTTGGTTCGAATCCAGCTACCCCAGTTACTATTTGCCGGCGTGGCGGAATTGGCAGACGCGCTGGACTCAAAATCCAGTGTCCGCAAGGACGTGCCGGTTCGACCCCGGCCGCCGGTATAGTAATAAAGACAAGGTTTTCGGACCTTGTTTTTTGATTTAGTGAAGATTTTGATATTTTTTCTTTAAGTACAGATAACTGATGAATCATCTTTTTCTTCTTATTCTAATCATTTTTAGTGTATTTTTGGTATAATATTACTTATTCACAATTTATTTTGATTATGAAAGAGTTTGGTGGTTAATGTCTCGTTCGGTTGACTTGCTTAAGAAGCGCTACTTAGAAAATATAAAAGAGAAGCCTGATTTATTTGTTGGGGTTGAGCTGGAGTATCCTGTTGTAAATTTAGAGGGTAAGGCTACGGATATTGAGATTGTTAAGGAACTGTTTCGGTATTTATCTTCTGTTCTGAAGTTTACAGTTGAGAAAGTTGATGATTTTGGAAATCCAATTCAGTTACTAGATCCGGTCAGTCAGGATACAATCTTATTTGAAGTTGCTTATACGACCGTTGAGTTTGCTTTTGGTAGGGCTAAATCCATTCAAGAGGTTGAGGAGCGTTTTAGAGACTACATGGATCTGATTCAGAAAAAGTTGGGTGAAACAAATCATGCCATTGTTGGTTCTGGAATCCATCCATACTGGGAGAAGAATGAGAATCAACCGGTGGTTTATACCCGCTATCAGATGTTGATGGATTATTTGAATTTGAGTAGAAATGTTACTAAATCAGATTTACATCATTTCCCTGAATATGGCGCTTTTATCTGCGGTAGTCAGGTTCAACTGGACGTTTCAAAGTCCAACTACCTGCGTGTTATCAATGCTTTTACGCAAATTGAAGCAGCAAAAGCCTATTTGTTTGCCAATTCTGTGTTTTCGGGGGCAGACTGGGATACCAAAGTTTCAAGAGATATTTTTTGGGAAAAATCTATGCATGGGATCTATCCAGAGAATGTAGGTGTCAATGCTAGACTCTTTAAAGATGAGGCTGATTTTTTTGACTATCTAAATCATTCTGCGATTTTTACAGCAGAGCGGGATGGTGAAACCTATTATTTTTATCCAATTCGAGCAAAAGATTACTTAGGAACCCCGGAAATTCGTGCCTTCGCCCTTGATGGGAAAGAGATCCTTCTTTATCCTCAGGAGAAGGACTTTCAGACACACCGTAGTTACCAGTATCAAGATTTGACAACTCGGGGGACCATCGAGTTTCGTAGTGTGTGTACTCAGCCGCTTGATAGGACTTTTGCTTCTGCTGCCTTTCACTTGGGATTGTTGGTTAATTTAGATCAATTAGAAACTTATTTGCAAAAGGCTCCATTTTTTATCATATTTGGACGTGATTACAAGTCATTGAGACGGCAGTTTTCTAAGAAAAAACTTATAGATCAGGAAGAAGCTGCGATTCTCGAGTTTTCTAAAGACTTACTCATCCTAGCTGCGGAAGGACTGGATAAAAGAGATAAGCAAGAAATGATTTATTTAGAGCCTTTGAAGAAAGAATTGGGTCTATAATTTCACTTATAAAGGGAGAATTTTCTGAAAAATCATGATATAATGGAAGAGACTATAGATAAAGGATAGAGATTCATGACATTAGTTTATCAATCAACGCGTGATGCCAACAATACAGTAACTGCCAGCCAAGCTATTTTGCAAGGTTTGGCGTTGGATGGTGGTTTGTTTACACCGCTTACTTATCCAAAGGTAGATTTGGACTTTGAAAAATTGAAAGATGCTTCTTACCAAGAAGTGGCTAAATTAGTTTTATCAGCATTTTTAGATGACTTTACAGCTGAGGAGTTGGACTACTGTATCAACAATGCCTACGATAGCAAGTTTGATACTCCAGCGATTGCGCCATTGGTGAAACTGAATGGGCAATACAATTTGGAACTCTTCCATGGTTCAACGATTGCCTTTAAGGATATGGCCTTGTCTATCTTGCCATACTTTATGACGACTGCTGCTAAAAAGCATGGTTTAGAGAACAAAATCGTCATCTTGACAGCGACATCTGGTGATACTGGAAAAGCTGCTATGGCAGGTTTTGCGGATGTGCCTGGTACTGAGATCATCGTCTTTTATCCAAAAGACGGTGTCAGCAAGGTACAAGAGTTGCAAATGACTACTCAGACTGGCGACAATACTCATGTTATTGCTATTGATGGTAACTTTGACGATGCACAAACAAACGTGAAGCACATGTTCAACGATGTGGAACTTCGTGAAAAATTGGCAGCTAATAAGCTACAGTTTTCATCAGCTAATTCTATGAACATTGGTCGTTTGGTACCACAGATTGTCTACTATGTTTATGCTTATGCTCAGTTGGTCAAGTCTGGTGAGATTGTGACTGGTGAAAAGGTCAACTTTACAGTACCAACAGGAAACTTTGGAAATATCTTGGCTGCCTTTTATGCTAAGCAAATTGGTCTGCCAGTTGGTAAATTAGTCTGTGCTTCAAATGACAACAATGTCTTGACTGACTTCTTTAAAACACGTGTTTACGACAAGAAACGTGAGTTCAAGGTGACGACTAGTCCATCTATGGATATCTTAGTATCTTCAAACTTGGAGCGTTTGATTTTCCATCTTTTGGGGAATGATGCAACTAAGACAACTGAACTCATGAATGCCTTGAGTACACAAGGACAATATGAATTGACAGACTTTGATGCAGCGATTCTGGATCTCTTTGCAGCTGAATATGCGACTGAGGAAGAAACTGCGGCAGAAATTAAACGTGTTTATCAAATAGATGCCTATATCGAGGATCCTCATACGGCAGTTGCCTCAGCTGTTTATAGAAAATACCAAGCGGCTACTGGCGATACGACTAAGACAGTGATTGCTTCAACAGCTAGTCCATACAAGTTCCCGGTGGTTGCAGTAGAAGCTGTAACAGGAAAAGCAGGCTTAACTGACTTTGAAGCCTTGGCTCAATTACATAACATTTCAGGAGTGGCAGTGCCACCAGCGGTTGATGGCCTTGAAACAGCTCCAGTTCGTCATAAAACAACAGTGGCAGCTGCTGATATGCAAGCAGCGGTTGAGACTTATCTAGGACTTTAAGACAGAGGGAGTAAACTCGGTTGGGAAACCAACTGAGTTTCTTTTCATCAGGAGGAAGGATTGATTAAGAAAAATAAAGACATTCTCAACATTGCATTGCCAGCTATGGGGGAAAACTTTTTGCAGATGCTCATGGGCATGGTGGATAGTTACTTGGTCGCTCACTTGGGCTTAATCGCTATTTCAGGTGTTTCAGTAGCTGGCAATATTATCACGATTTACCAGGCGATTTTTATCGCTCTGGGAGCTGCTATTTCCAGTGTTATTTCAAAAAGTTTGGGGCAGAAAGATCAGTCCAAGTTGGCTTATCACGTGACAGAGGCTCTAAAGATAACCCTATTGCTGAGTGCACTTTTAGGGGCCTTATCCATCTTTTCTGGTCAAGAGATGATAGGACTTTTAGGAACTGAGCAGGCTGTGGCCGAAAGTGGTGGACTCTACCTATCTTTAGTAGGCGGATCGATTGTTCTCTTGGGCTTGATGACCAGTTTGGGTGCCTTGATTCGTGCAACGCATAATCCGCGTCTGCCCCTCTATGTTAGTCTTTTATCCAATGCCTTGAATATTCTTTTTTCAAGTCTAGCTATTTTTATCTTTGATATGGGGATAGCGGGTGTTGCTTGGGGGACCATCTTGTCTCGCTTGGTTGGTCTTGTGATTTTGTGGTCGCAATTAAAGCTGCCTTTTGAGAAACCGACTTTTGCTTTAGATAAAGAACTATTGACCTTGGCTTTGCCAGCGGCAGGAGAACGTCTCATGATGAGGGCTGGAGATGTAGTGATCATTGCCTTGGTCGTCTCTTTTGGGACGGAGGCAGTAGCGGGAAATGCAATCGGGGAGGTTTTGACCCAGTTTAACTATATGCCTGCCTTTGGCGTCGCTACGGCAACGGTCATGCTGGTGGCTCGAGCAGTTGGAGAGGATAACTGGAAAAGAGTAGACGAGGTAAGCAAACAAACCTTTTGGCTTTCTTTCGTCCTTATGTTGCCCTTGACACTCAGCATCTATGCCTTGGGAATACCACTGACACATCTCTATACGACTGATCCTATAGCGGTTGAAGCTAGCGTTTTGGTGGCACTTTTCTCACTACTAGGGACTCCCATGGCGACAGGGACAGTTATTTATACGGCGGTTTGGCAGGGATTGGGAAATGCTCGTCTCCCCTTTTATGCGACAAGTATCGGGATGTGGTGTATCCGTATCGGGACTGCCTATCTGATGGGCATTGTTCTTGGTTGGGGCTTGCCTGGTATTTGGGCAGGAACCCTTTTGGATAACGGTTTTCGCTGGTTATTTCTACGTTACCGTTACCAGCGTTATATGATGTTGAAAGGATAGGAGATGAAAGAAACAGCTTTTATTTGGGACTTAGACGGGACCTTATTGGACTCTTACGAAGCGATTTTGTCCGGGATTGAGGAGACTTTTGGTCAGTTTGCTATTCCTTATGATAAGGAGAAAGTGAGAGAGTTTATCCTTAGGTATTCAGTGCAGGATTTGCTGGAGCAGGTGGCAGAAGAGCGAAAGTTGGATGCGGAAGTGCTCAATCAGGTGCGTGCCCAGAGTCTGTCTGAGAAGAATGCTCAGGTAGTTTTGATGCCAGGTGCGCGTGAAGTGCTAGCTTGGGCAGACGAAGCAGGGATTCAGCAGTTTGTCTATACTCATAAGGGGGAAAATGCTTTTACTATTCTAAGAGACTTGGGGTTGGAATCCTATTTCACAGAGATTTTAACCAGTCAGAGTGGTTTTGCACGCAAGCCCGGTCCAGAAGCGGCTAACTATCTGCTAGACAAGTATCAGCTGAATCCTGATAACACCTATTATATAGGGGACCGGACTTTGGATGTGGAATTTGCCCAGAATAGCGGCCTTCAAAGCATCAATTTTTTAGAGTCGTCTTATGAAGGGAATCAAAGGATTCAAGAATTAGCAGATATTCCTCGCATTTTTGAAGCTGAGGAATAAAAAAATTTTGTCAGTTGCGTGACAGAAACCTAACAAACTATTTCAAGTAATCGAGTTTGTTACAAGGAATAGACAGTTCTGTTAAATAGGCCCGAGAGGGCTTTTTTTCTGCTTTTTTTGTGTTATGATAGACAGGTACTCATTTGAAAGGAATAGGAAAGAATGAAGAAAAGAATTATTTTAGCCTCAACAGTAGCCTTGTCTCTTGCCCCAGTTTTGGCAACTCAAGCAGAGGAGATCCTTTGGACTGCTCGTACCGTTGAGCAAATCAAAAACGATTTGACTAAAACGGACAACAAAACAAGCTATACAGTACAGTATGGTGATACTTTGAGCACCATTGCAGAAGCTTTGGGAGTAGATGTGACCGTTCTTGCTAATTTGAACAAAATCACCAATATGGACTTGATTTTCCCAGATACTGTCCTCACTACAACTGTCAATGAGGCAGAAGAGGTGACGGAAGTTGAAATCCAAACTCCTCAAGCGGATTCTAGTGAAGAAGTGACGACTGCGACTGCTGATTTGACGACCAACCAAGTGACAGTCGATGAGCAAACAGTTCAAGTGGAAGACCTTTCTCAACCAATTGAGGAAGTACCAAGTGCAACAGAGACTGAAAAACCAACAGAAGTAGCACCAAGTTCAGAAGTTTCTGAGACAGCGACCGCTGCTGAAGAGATACCATCTACTGAAGCACCTGTAGTTGAAGAAACAGCTGAAACGACTCCAGCAGAAGCACCAGTAGCAGCTGCGCCAGCAACTGAAACACCTGCTGATACAAGAGGAACAAGTACAGCAGCATCAACAGCAACTTCTGACACTGCAACTTCGACTTATCAAGCAGAGCAAAGCCAAACTCCTTCAAGAACTTATTCAGCTCCAGCGGCTCCTGACTATGCAGGACTTGCTGTAGCTAATTCTGAAAATGCAGGTCTTCAACCACAGACGGCAGCCTTTAAAGAAGAAGTAGCCAACTTGTTTCGGATTACATCCTTTAGTGGCTACCGTCCTGGTGACAGTGGTGACCATGGTAAAGGTTTGGCCATCGATTTTATGGTTCCAGTGAGTTCAGCGCTCGGAAATCAAATTGCAGAATATGCAGTCAAAAATATGGCTAGCCGTGGTATCAACTACATCATCTGGAAGCAACGTTTCTACGCTCCATACGATAGCAAATATGGACCAGCCTACACGTGGAATCCAATGCCAGACCGTGGTAGCGTAACTGAAAACCACTATGACCACGTTCACGTTTCAATGAACTAATCATTAAAATGGAAGTTGGGAACTGATTGAGTTTCCACTTCTTTTTGTGTTAAATAGTATTAATAAGTGAAATAAAATCTAAAACATGTTAAAATGTAAGCGGATACAAAACTATACTAACGCTTTTAAGCATAGAGAGAAAGGATGAAGTGAATGACAAATCGATTAAAAACTCCATTTGAGAAAACAAGAGATGATTTTGAAGAGGAATTTTGTGGTGAAATTGTCGAATTCTTGATTTTTACCCTCCAAAATGTAACTGGGGCCGCTTCTTTAAAAGATGGTTGTAAAATGCCGTCCGTTCATTTTAAAGCTAGTGTCAATGTTGCAACCCAGGAATTCTCTGAACGTGAGGGACGTTTGGAATGGGTATTGACTCCTGAGGAATTTGAAGAAAAGAGATGGGGCTTTAGTTTTGAACCCTACAAAATTCATCATATCAAATGTCAAAAACGCCCCTTCATGGAGTTAGAGCCATATATGTCAGAAGTAGCTAATAACTGCTACCACTTGCTGGAATACCTAGATGACCAATCCTCAGACTCTAGGTTAGAGACCTTGATTGAAACCTATCAAAAACCGGTCATCATTCAAGACGATATTGGCGAATTCACCTTAAACAGAGCCTATTCTTGGTTTGAAGGATTTATCACTTACGAGGGTGGTAAGATTCATGCTATCTTTGCTGCGAGTGCAGATGAAAGTCTCCCTCCAAGTTCTTTTGATGATCTAAAGAAATTTATGGGAACTTTCCAAGTTCAAGATACTCGGATTAAAGACTATATTGTCAAAGAACTGTGGGAAACAGCTCAAGACTGGATAGATTCAGATGAAAATGATGTGGAGTTAACAGAAGAGTATTTTACCAACTCTCTTTCCTTGAGTGAACTATCGATCAACGAAGACGGGGAATTGACCCTCTACTATGATGATAGCGAGGAAATTTTTGCAGGCCATGCCATCGAAGTTGTCATTGATAAAGAGGGAGAAATCCTTCGAGCAGATTTGGTAGGTTAGTGCTGGATTTTATCTAGAATATAGAAATAATAGCCTTTTGGGATTGAAACCAAGAGGCTATTTTTCGTGAGTAAGCAAAATAGTTGCGTTTTTAATCTTTCTGTAATATACTTGACAAATCAATAGTTGATAAATCAAGTGTACGCAAGGAGGTAGAAATGAAAAAAATTAACGACTTACTGTACCAGCTCCATTTAACAGATCAGATGATCACTCAACTTTTTGAGAAACAATTGGGAATTAGTTTGACCCGCTATCAAATCTTGCAGTTTTTACTGCAGCAGTCACCCTGCAACCAGATTGCCGTTCAGGAGAAGTTGCAAATCGACCAGGCGGCCTTGACCCGTCATTTTAAGATACTAGAGTCAGAGGGCTATGTCAGTCGCAAGCGTAATTCGGCCAATCAGCGAGAAGTCTTAGTTGAATTAACCCAAGAAGCCAAGAATCAACTCTTAGTCAGTCCGCCTAAACATCATTTGCGAGTGAAGGAACAGATGGAGAGCATCTTATCGACAGCCGAGCAGAAAGAGCTAACAACTTTACTGACGAAACTAGTGTCAGGTCTAGAAAAAATAGAATTTTAAGGAGAAGAATATGTCTATTTTTACAATCATTTTAGCAACTATCGTTGCTTTGGAGCATTTTTACATTTTTTATCTGGAAAGTGTGGCTACGCAATCAGATACTACTAGTCGCGTGTTTAATGTGGTTAAGGAAGAACTGGCTCGTCCTTCAGTGAGCTCATTATTTAAAAATCAAGGGATTTATAATGCTTTGATAGGTGTCTTTCTCTTGTATGGGATTTATTTTTCGCAAAGCTTGGAAATTGTGACTATCTTTGTTTTATTTGTGCTTGGTGCAGCGACCTACGGTTCTCTGACAGCAGACAAGAAGATTCTTCTGAAGCAAGGTGGGCCCGCTATTTTGACTCTGCTGAGTATGTTACTTTTGAAATAAGAAAACCAGCGTCCTGAAAGATGCTGGTTTTTGTATGCTCTTATCCATTTCGGCGTTTACGGGCTAGTAGGGCTCTGTAAAAGAAGATGTGATTGTTTTGGATATAGGGAAGGATTGAGAAACTAGCAATCCCAAAGGTGATCCAGTTGAGGAAGTACCAAGGGAGTAGTTGTAAGTCGAGGACAAAGCGTTGAAACTTGTAACCCTTCATCAAGAAACGGCTGGTTTTCAGGATTTGCCTTGGTTTAGCCTGTCCTAAATCCAGAGTGTCGCAGAGGAGGAATTCTACCTGCGAGTAGGCATAATGTTGTGGAATGTAGAGGATGTTTCCCACAATCATCAAGATGAGACTCGCGAAAAAGTAGAGCCCAAAGGTCAGAAGGAACTGCTCCGTTTCAACGGATGAGAGGTCTAGTTTTGGAAATTCAGGATGTAGGGCAACAAATCTCCTAGCCAATAGATTGCTATAAAAGAGAAAATAAACGCCTACTAAGTTTGGAATGCTCCATAAAAAGAGGTAGAAACGTTTGAGGAGCAGAGTTAGGAAGGTTTGCGAGAAGCGCTCTTCAGCAAAGAGGGTCAGGCTTGATTTTACTGAGAGTTCCGTATCAGGATCCTTGAGAAGTCGGAGTGTCGCAAAGGCAGCACCTGCTAGAAAAATCGTGCTCATAAAAGAAACCACTAGCGGGAAGAGATAGGCTTGGAGCACTTGTGCCAGCATGTTGAAAAAGGATTGCTCTAAAACACTTTCTTGGAGACGAGCCAAGGGGTTGAGAAAGCCTGATAAGATGAGCAGTATGCTAGGTAAGAGATAGACGAGAAAGAGGCGGGGATTTTCAGCCTGAAATTGCCTAGTCTGCAGACGAATGGTTTTTAAATCAATTTTTGGGTATTTCATTCTTTCATTATACCATAGTTCGTGACAGTTCCAGCTTTTTTTGATAAAATCATACAGTATGCCTTTGGGCACAAAGTATGAACTGGGACTGTCTTTCCCAGCTTCGGAGGTAGAAAATGTCAGATTCACCAATCAAATACCGTTTGATTAAGAAAGAGAAACACACAGGAGCTCGTCTGGGAGAAATCATCACCCCTCACGGCACCTTCCCAACGCCTATGTTTATGCCAGTTGGGACCCAAGCTACTGTCAAGACTCAGTCACCGGAGGAGTTGAAGGAGATGGGTTCGGGAATTATCCTCTCTAATACTTATCATCTGTGGCTTCGTCCAGGAGATGAACTCATCGCACGCGCAGGTGGTCTCCACAAATTTATGAACTGGGACCAGCCTATTTTGACAGATAGTGGTGGTTTTCAGGTTTATTCTCTAGCAGATAGCCGAAATATCACCGAAGAAGGGGTAACCTTTAAAAACCATCTCAATGGTTCCAAGATGTTCCTATCGCCAGAAAAGGCTATTTCTATTCAGAACAATCTAGGCTCAGATATCATGATGTCTTTTGATGAATGTCCTCAGTTTTATCAACCTTACGACTACGTTAAGAAATCCATCGAGCGTACCAGTCGTTGGGCTGAGCGTGGCTTGAAGGCTCACCGTCGCCCACATGACCAAGGTTTGTTTGGGATTGTACAGGGGGCAGGATTTGAAGACCTTCGCCGTCAGTCAGCTCACGACCTAGTCAGCATGGATTTCCCAGGCTACTCTATCGGTGGTTTGGCAGTGGGAGAAACGCACGAAGAGATGAATGCAGTCTTGGACTTCACAACCCAACTTCTCCCAGAAAACAAACCTCGCTATTTGATGGGAGTGGGAGCGCCAGATAGCTTGATTGATGGGGTCATTCGTGGGGTGGATATGTTTGACTGTGTCTTGCCGACTCGTATCGCTCGTAACGGTACCTGTATGACCAGTCAGGGACGTTTGGTTGTCAAAAATGCTCAGTTTGCTGAGGATTTTACGCCACTGGATCCTGAGTGTGATTGCTACACATGTAAGAACTATACACGCGCTTATCTTCGTCACCTCCTCAAGGCTGATGAAACCTTTGGTATCCGCTTGACTAGCTACCATAATCTTTACTTCTTGCTTAACCTGATGAAGCAGGTCCGCCAAGCTATCATGGATGACAATCTCTTGGAATTCCGTGAGTATTTTGTGGAAAAATATGGCTACAATAAGTCAGGACGCAATTTCTAAAATGGAATTTATAGAAGCTAAAAATCCTACGTTTTCTCGTAGGATTTTTCTTCTTTTTTTGATAGAATAAAGTGTATAACGAAAGGGAGAATAGACTCGTATGCGTATTAAATGGTTTTCCTTGATTAGGATTACAGGTTTACTTTTGGTGCTTTTGTACCACTTCTTTCAGACCATCTTTCCTGGAGGATTCTTTGGGGTAGATGTCTTTTTCACATTTTCGGGATTCTTGATTACCTCCCTCCTTTTAGAAGAGTTTGGAAAGAAAAGCCAGATTGATTTGCTGGGCTTTTTTAAGAGACGGTTTTACCGCATCGTGCCACCTGTGGTGCTGATGGTTTTGGTGACCATGCCTTTTACTTTTTTGGTTCGTCAAGACTATGTTGCTGGAATTGGTGGCCAGATAGCTGGAGTTCTTGGTTTTATGACCAACTTCTATGAGATGTTAACAGGGGGAAGTTATGAATCCCAGTTCATTCCGCATCTCTTTGTTCACAACTGGAGTCTGGCTGTTGAGGTTCACTACTATATTCTTTGGGGCTTAGCGGTTTGGTTCTTATCCAAACGCTCAAAATCTAGTAGCCAATTGAGAGGGATGGTCTTTCTCCTTTCTGCGGGAGCTTTCATCATTAGCTTTTTCTCCATGTTTATTGGCAGTCTAATAGTTAGTTCCTATTCATCTGTCTACTTTTCAAGTTTGACCCATGTCTATCCCTTCTTTTTAGGAAGCATTTTGGCGACGGTTGTAGGTGTTCGTCAGACGAGTGATTTAGTCAAGCAGTTTGATCGGACGTGGGATCTTCGTCAGAACCTACTGGTGTTCGCTGCAGGTCTCTTGGTATTGTTGCTCCTGACTTTCTTTGTCAAGTTCACCTACCTGTTTGCGTACTTATTTGGCTTCGTGTTTGCCAGCTTAGCGGCCGTGGTCATGATTTTTGCTGCGCGTGTCTTGCATGAGAAAACGCCTGAGATACAAGAACCTCGGATAATCACCTTTCTAGCGGATACCAGCTATGCGGTTTATCTCTTCCACTGGCCTTTTTATATTATCTTTTCTCAGTTGATGAGTAATTTGCCTGCTGTTATTCTGACAATCATCTTTTCTTATTTCTTTGCTATCCTATCCTTCTATATTATTGAGCCATTGATTGCTGGTAAGACCAATCCTTTAATACGGAAGATTAGTCGATTGCCTCATATTAAACCAATTAGTGCTGGTGGTGCTGGCATTCTTACCTTGATTACCTTGATTATCATAACTGTGGCTCCTCAAGTTGGAGCTTTTGAGACAGACTTGATGGTCAATGGTTTCAAGCAAGCCCAGACCAATATAGGACAAACAAAGACTCTTGCTGAGCAAGCAGAGGCTAGCCGACTTGGAATTTCTGAGGGAACGAGTCTGATTGGAGATTCGGTAGCCTTGCGTGCTAATACAGCCTTACAAGAGGCCCTTCCTGAAGCAAATATCAACGCTCAGGTTAGTCGGACGACCAAGCAAGCCAATGACATCATGCTCAATAACAGCCAGAACAAGGTACTTTTAAAAACAGTTGTCATTGCAACGGGTGTAAACGGACCAGAGAATTATAAAGATGACTTAGATACGATAGTTAAAAATCTTCCCAAAGGCCATCATCTGATTCTTGTAACTCCTTATGAAGGTGACAAGAGCAAGGAGACTTACAAATCAGTTGAGCAGTATGCGGCTTATGCACGGGAATTAGCTGAAAAGAATCCTTACGTGAGCATCGCCGACTGGAATAAGGTCGCTAAGGAACACCCTGAAATCTGGGCTGGAACAGACCAAGTTCACTTTGGGAATGACAGTAGCAAGCTCGAAGAAGGTGCTAAGCTATACGCAGAAACGATAGCAGCTGCTGTTAAGGCTGCTCAAGAACAGCCTGTGAAATCAAAATAAGATCAAAGAGTTGGAGAAATCCAGCTCTTTTAAAATATCTCTAGAAAACAGGTCTATACCATTTACAAATGAAAAAGAAAGGTTTATAATGTAATTGACATAATAAATTCTAGAATCAATCTATCAAGGAGGTTATCATTATGCCTAATTATATTAAAGCGGATCAGTTTTTCTACCCACACGGAGTTCGTCGTGGTGGTTACTTGGAACTTGTGGATGGCAAGTTTGGCAAACATGTAGAACAGATTCCTGAAGGAGCTGAGGTAATTGACTATACAGGTTATAGCATTGCCCCTGGACTTGTAGATACTCACATTCATGGATTTGGCGGTGTGGATGTCATGGATAATAACATCGAAGGAACGCTTCATACCATGAGTGAAGGACTACTTAGTACAGGTGTCACCAGCTTCTTACCAACGACTTTGACTTCTTCTTACGAGCAATTGCTTGCAGTAACAGAGAATATCGGGGCTCGTTATCAGGAGGCAAGTGGAGCCAAGATTCGTGGAATCTATTTTGAAGGGCCTTATTTCACAGAGAAATACAAGGGAGCTCAAAACCCTGCCTATATGAAAGACCCTCGTATGGATGAGTTTCGTGCTTGGCAAAAAGCAGCTAATGGCCTGCTCAATAAAATTGCCCTTGCGCCAGAACGTGAAGGTGTAGAAGACTTTGTTCGTACGATTACGGGTGAAGGAGTGACTGTTGCTCTTGGACACTCAAATGCGACATTTGATGAAGCTAAAAAAGCAGTCGATGCTGGAGCGAGCGTTTGGGTACATGCCTACAATGGTATGCGTGGGTTGACTCACCGTGAACTCGGTATGGTTGGAGCCATGTATGAGTTGCCACATACTTACGCTGAATTGATTTGTGATGGCCACCACGTGGATCCAAAGGCCTGTGATATTTTGCTCAAACAAAAAGGAACTGAAAATATTGCCCTTATCACAGACTGTATGACAGCTGGTGGCTTGGAAGACGGTGACTACATGTTGGGAGAATTCCCGGTAGTGGTTGCCAATGGAACTGCACGCCTCAAATCGACAGGCAACTTAGCGGGTTCTATTCTCAAACTCAAAGATGGTTTGAAGAATGTGGTCGAATGGGGCATTGCGAATCCACATGAAGCGGTCATGATGGCCAGCCTCAACCCAGCAAAATCTGTTCACATCGATGATGTCTGTGGTCAAATCCGTGAAGGCTATGACGCCGACTTTATCGTGCTAGATAAAGATTTGGAATTGGTAGCAACCTACCTAGATGGTGTGAAACGTTATCAAGCATAGTAAAAAGCAGAGGCTGTGATGACTCAGCCTTTGCTTTTCTATTCAGAGGTATCTTCAGAAAGCTAGAGACTTGTTCTATAATGAAGCAAAATCCTTTCATTGTTCTAGAAAATTCGTTATAATATACGGTACAAAGGAAGTAGTGAAAATGTATCGTGTTATAGAAATGTATGGGGACTATGAACCGTGGTGGTTCATAGAAGGTTGGGAAAAAGATGTCATTATGAGTCGCTCTTTTAACAAGTACTATGATGCTCTAAAATATTATAAATCATGCTGGTTTGAGCTGGAAAAGAAGAATCCTCTTTATAAGAGTCGGAGCGATTTGATGACTATTTTTTGGGATCCTGCAGACCAACGTTGGTGTGATGAGTGTGATGAGTATTTGCAGCAGTACCATTCTTTGGCTCTTTTACAGGATGGGCAAGTCATCCCCGATGAAAAGCTACGTCCAGGCTATGAAAAACAAACAGGTCAAGAAAAACACCGTTCTTGCCACATGAAATGGAGATAAAAAAGTAACTTTTTAAGTTGCTTTTTATTTTTTTCAATTTTTTCGAATAGTATAGGCGAGGAGGTAAGTATGGTTCAAGAAATTGCACAAGAGATCATTCGTTCGGCTAGGAGAAAAGGTGCACAAGACATTTATTTTGTTCCTAAATTAGATGCGTATGAACTCCATATGAGAGTGGGAGACGAAAGATGTAAAATCGGTTGTTATGATTTTGAAAAATTTGCTGCTGTGATTAGTCATTTCAAGTTTGTAGCGGGTATGAATGTCGGAGAAAAACGCCGCAGTCAGCTGGGTTCTTGTGATTATCAGTATGACGAAAAGGTTTCTTCTCTGCGTTTGTCCACCGTGGGAGATTATCGGGGGCATGAGAGTTTGGTCATTCGTTTGTTACACGATGAGGAGCAGGACCTGCATTTCTGGTTTCAGGATATTGGAGAACTGGGCAAGCAGTACAGGCAAAGGGGCCTCTATCTATTTGCAGGTCCAGTCGGAAGTGGCAAGACGACGCTGATGCATGAATTAGCTAAGTCCCTTTTTAAGGGACAACAAGTCATGTCCATCGAAGATCCGGTAGAAATCAAACAAGAGGATATGCTACAGTTGCAGTTGAATGAAGCAATCGGACTGACCTATGAAAATCTGATCAAACTGTCTCTCCGACATCGTCCTGACCTCTTGATTATTGGTGAAATTCGAGATAGCGAGACGGCGCGTGCAGTGGTCAGAGCCAGTTTGACAGGGGCGACAGTCTTTTCAACCATTCATGCCAAGAGTATCCGAGGTGTTTATGAACGCCTTCTGGAGTTGGGTGTGACGGAGGAGGAACTAGCAGTTGTCCTACAAGGTGTCTGCTACCAGAGATTAATCGGGGGAGGAGGAATCCTTGACTTTGCAAACCAAGACTATCAAGAACACCAGCCAACTAGCTGGAATGCGCAGATTGACCAGCTTCTTAAAGATGGACATATCACAAGTCTTCAGGCTGAAACGGAAAAAATTAGCTACAGCTAAGCAGAAGAAAATCATCACCCTGTTTAACAACCTCTTTTCCAGTGGCTTTCATTTGGTAGAAATTATTTCTTTCTTGGGCAGAAGTGCCCTGCTGGAAAAGGACTATGTGGCCCAGATGCACCAAGGTTTGTCTCAGGGGAAATCCTTCTCAGAAATGATGGACAGTTTAGGGTTTTCAAGTGCCATTGTGACCCAGCTATCCCTGGCTGAAGTTCATGGCAATCTCCATCTGAGTTTAGAAAAGATAGAAGAATATCTGGATAATCTAGCCAAGGTCAAGAAAAAGTTAATTGAAGTGGCGACTTATCCCTTGATTTTGCTGGGATTTCTCCTGCTAATCATGCTGGGATTGAGGAATTATTTGCTCCCCCAACTGGACAGTAGCAATATTGCCACTCAAATCATTGGCAATCTGCCACAAATATTTCTGGGACTAGTGTTGGTTTGCTCACTATCTTTACTTTTAGCTTTCACTTTCTACAAAAGAAGTTCTAAGATGCGGATCTTCTCGATGTTAGCACGGATTCCCTTTCTAGGAATCTTTACCCAGACTTATCTGACAGCTTATTATGCGCGTGAATGGGGAAATATGATTTCTCAGGGGATGGAGCTGACGCAGATTTTTCAGATCATGCAGGAACAGGGTTCCCAGCTCTTTAAAGAAATCGGTCAAGATCTAGCTCAAGCCCTGCAAAATGGCCGTGAATTTTCTCAAACCATAGCGAGATATCCCTTCTTTAAAAAGGAGTTGAGTCTCATCATCGAGTACGGGGAAGTCAAGTCCAAGCTGGGGAGTGAGTTGGAAATCTATTCTGAAAAAACTTGGGAAGCCTTTTTTACCCGAGTCAACCGCACCATGAACTTAGTACAGCCACTGGTTTTTATTTTTGTGGCCCTGATTATCGTTTTACTTTATGCGGCAATGCTCATGCCCATGTATCAAAATATGGAGGTAAATTTTTAAAATGAAAAAACTCATGACAAATTTGAAAAAAGCCAAGGCGAAAGCCTTTACTCTCGTGGAGATGCTGGTGGTCCTTTTAATTATCAGTGTTCTTCTCTTGCTCTTTGTGCCCAATTTGACCAAGCAAAAGGATGCAGTGAATGACAAAGGAAAAGCTGCTGTTGTTAAGGTGGTGGAAAGTCAGGCAGAACTCTATAGTTTGGACAAGAATGAAGATGCGAGTCTAAGTAAATTACAGGCAGATGGTCGCATCACAGCAGAGCAAGCCAAGGCTTATAAAGATTACCATGCAAAACAAAACACAAGTCAAACTGTTGCGGATTAAGGCCTTTACCATGCTGGAAAGTCTCTTGGTTTTGGGACTTGTGAGTATCATTGCCTTGGCTTTATCAGGTTCAGTCCAGTCCAGTTTTGCAGCGGTAGAGGAGCAGATTTTCTTTATGGAATTTGAAGAACTCTATCGGGAAACTCAAAAACGCAGTGTAGCTAGTCAGCAAAAGACCAGCTTGAACTTAGATGGGCAGACAATCAACAATGGTAGTCAGAAGTTGACTGTTCCCAAAGGAATTCAGGCACCATCTGGACAAACGATTCATTTTGACCGAGCTGGGGGAAATTCGTCCTTGGCTAAGGTTGAATTTCAGACCAGCAAAGGAGCGATTCGCTATCAATTATATCTAGGAAATGGGAAAATTAAACGCATTAAGGAAACAAAAAATTAAGGCAGTGATTTTACTGGAAGCAGTAGTTGCTCTAGCCGTTTTTGCCAGCATTGCGACCCTTCTTTTGGGACAAATTCAGAAAAATAGACAAGAAGAGGCAGAAATCTTGCAAAAGGAAGAAGTCTTGCGTGTGGCGAAGATGGCTCTGCAGACAGGTCAAAATCAGGTAAACATAAACGGAGTGGAGATTCAGGTGTTTTCTAGTGAAAAGGGATTGGAGGTCTACCATGGTTCAGAGAAATTGCTCGACCTTAAAGAGCAGTAAGGTTAAGGCGTTCACTCTTCTAGAATCTCTGATTGCCCTTATCGTCATCAGTGGAAGCTTGCTCCTCTTTCAAGCCATGAGTCAGCTCCTCATTTCAGAAGTTCGTTACCAGCAACAAAACGAGCAAAAGGAGTGGCTCTTGTTTGTGGATCAGCTGGAGGCGGAGTTAGAGCGTTCGCAGTTTGAAAAGGTGGAAGGCAATCGCATCTACATGAAACAGGATGGTAAGGATATCTCTATAGGTAGGTTCAAATCGGACGATTTTCGGAAAACCGATACCAGCGGACGGGGCTATCAGCCTATGGTTTATGGACTCAAATCAGCTCAAATTACAGAAGAAAATCAATTGGTTCGCTTCCGCTTCCAATTTCAAAAAGGCTTAGAAAGGGAATTCATCTATCGTGTGGAAAAAGCAAAAAGTTAAGGCAGGTGTTCTCTTATATGCAGTCACCATGGCAGCCATTTTTAGCCTTTTGTTGCAGTTTTATTTGAATCGGCAAGTCGCCCATCACAAAGACTTTGCCCTAAACAAAGAAAAGTTGGTAGCTTTTGCCATGGCCAAGCGAAGTAAAGATAAGGCTGAGCAAGAAAGTGGGGAACGAGCCTTTAATCTAGGAAAAGTCACTTATCACAATACGAAAACAGGTTTTGTAACAAGTGTTCGTATGAATAAGGGCAACTATGAATTTCTCTTTCCTCCGATGAAAACCCAAGAAAAGAAAACAGCTAAAAAGGAAGAGGTAGCGACTGATTCAAGCAATCAAGCAGGGAAGAAAAAATCAGAAGAAAAGCCTGAAAAGAAAGACAATTCCTAGTCAATTCAACTTCTTTGTGCTAAACTAAAAGCATGAAACATGATTTTAATCACAAAGCAGAAACTTTTGATTCGCCCAAAAACATCTTTCTTGCAAATTTGGTTTGTCAAGCAGTTGAAAAACAGATTGATCTTTTATCAGACAAGGAAATATTGGATTTCGGTGGTGGGACGGGTCTATTAGCTTTGCCCTTGGCCAAACAGGCCAAGTCGGTTACCCTTGTGGACATTTCGGAGAAAATGCTGGAGCAAGCCCGTTTGAAAGCGGACCAGCAAGATATCAAGAATATCCAGTTTTTGGAGCAGGATTTACTGGCAGATCCCTTGGAGCAACAATTTGACCTGATTATTGTCAGTCGGGTTTTTCATCATATGCCTGATCTAGATGCGACTCTTGCCATGTTTCACCATCATCTTAGGGAGAATGGACAGGTTCTCATTGCTGATTTTGTCAAGACAGATACCAATCACCATGGTTTTGATTTAGCTGAACTGGAAACCAAGCTCGCCCAGTTTGGTTTTTCAAGCATAGACAGTCAGATTCTCTATAGTGCTGAAGGTCTTTTCCTAGGAAATTACGCAGAGCTCTTTTTAACTGTAGCCCAAAAGTCACTTGCTGACTAAAGCAGTGATTTTTTTCTTCAGATGGAAAAAATAGGGGAAATTTGATAAAATAGGAACATGGATTTTGAAAAAATTGAACAAGCTTATACGTATTTACTAGAGAATGTCCAAGTCATCCAAAGTGATTTGACGACCAACTTTTATGACGCCTTGGTAGAGCAAAACAGCATCTATCTGGATGGTGAGACTGAGCTAGAGCAGGTTAAGGAGAACAATCAAGCCCTTAAGCGCTTAGCGCTTCGCAAGGAAGAGTGGCTCAAGACCTACCAGTTTCTCTTGATGAAGGCAGGACAAACTGAGCCTTTACAGGCCAATCACCAGTTTACACCAGATGCCATTGCCCTCCTCTTGGTACTTGTTGTGGAAGAATTGCTTGATCAAGAGGAAATTAGTATCCTCGAAATTGGTTCTGGAATGGGAATCCTTGGTGCCACCTTCTTGACTTCTCTTGCTAAAAAAGTAGATTACTTGGGAATCGAAGTGGATGACTTGCTGATTGATTTGGCGGCTAGTATGGCAGATGTGATTGGTTTGCAGGCTGGTTTTGTCCAAGGAGACGCCGTTCGTCCGCAAATGCTTAAAGAAAGCGACGTGGTCATCAGCGACTTGCCTGTTGGCTATTACCCAGACGATGCCATCGCTTCACGCTATCAAGTGGCTTCTAGTCAAGAGCATACCTATGCCCACCATTTGCTCATGGAGCAAGGGCTCAAGTATCTAAAATCAGACGGATACGCTATTTTTCTAGCTCCGAGTGATTTACTAACCAGTCCTCAAAGTGATTTGTTAAAAGAGTGGCTTAAAGATGAAGTGAGTCTGGCTGCTATTATTGTCTTGCCAGAGGATATTTTCTCAATCGCAAGCCAAGCTAAAAGTATTTTTGTTTTACAGAAAAAAACTGAACAGGAACTGCAACCTTTTGTCTATCCGCTAGAAAGTCTGCAAGATCCAGCTACACTATTGAAATTTAAAGAAAATTTTCAAAAATGGAGCAAAGGTACTGAAATGTAAGGTAAATTTTGTTATAATAGTTGAAAACGCTTAAAAGGGGTATCATGTTATGACTAAAACAATTGCAATCAATGCAGGAAGCTCGAGTTTGAAATGGCAACTTTACCAAATGCCAGAAGAAATAGTATTGGCGAAAGGCTTGATTGAACGCATCGGTTTGAAGGACTCTATTTCAACTGTAAAATTCGACGGCCGTTCTGAAAAACAAATTCTTGATATTGACGATCACACACAAGCCGTTAAAATTTTATTGGATGATTTGATTCGTTTTGACATCATCAAAGGTTATGATGAGATTACAGGTGTCGGACACCGCGTCGTTGCTGGTGGTGAATATTTCAAAGAGTCAACCTTGGTAGAGGGAGATGTGTTAGAAAAAGTTGAGGAGTTGGGACTTTTGGCTCCTCTTCACAACCCAGCCAATGCAGCAGGAATTCGTGCATTTAAGGAATTGCTTCCAGACATTACCAGCGTTGTTGTTTTTGATACTTCATTCCACACAACCATGCCAGAAAAAGCTTATCGTTACCCTCTTCCAAACAAATACTACACTGAAAATAAAGTTCGTAAGTATGGAGCCCACGGGACAAGTCATCAGTTTGTAGCAGGAGAAGCAGCTAAAATTTTAGGTCGCCCCCTAGAAGAGTTGAAATTGATTACCTGCCATATTGGTAATGGTGGTTCTATTACAGCTGTCAAAGGTGGTCAGTCTGTTGATACATCCATGGGATTCACTCCACTTGGTGGTATCATGATGGGGACTCGTACAGGTGATATTGATCCAGCTATCATCCCCTATTTAATGCAACATACAGATGACTTTAATACACCAGAGGATATCAGTCGAATTCTCAATCGTGAGTCAGGACTTTTGGGTGTTTCTGAGAGATCAAGCGATATGCGTGATATTCACGAAGCTATGCATGCGGGTGATGAGAAAGCGCAACTGGCAAATGAGATTTTTGTGGATCGTATCCAAAAGTATATTGGTCAGTATTTGGCAGTTTTGAACGGTGCAGATGCCATTATCTTTACAGCCGGAATTGGAGAAAATTCTGTAACGATTCGTCAGATGGTTATTGAAGGCATTTCTTGGTTTGGCTGTGATGTGGATCCTGAAAAGAATGTCTTTGGCGCTACAGGAGATATTTCGACTGATGCTGCTAAAGTTCGTGTCTTAGTCATCCCGACTGATGAAGAATTGGTCATCGCTCGTGACGTTGAACGCTTGAAAAAGTAAGAAGAACTGAATAAAATTACAAGGTAAGATACAATAAAAAGGAGTTGGGAGATAAATTTTCCCAACTTTTTGTTGTTAAAACAGTCTAAAACCTTGTCATTATTGGCTTTTTTGAAATTTATGGTATAATAGTAGTAATTTAATAGATGGAGTTGAGTTTTGAAGAAAAGCTTTCGTGTAAAAAAAGAGAAAGATTTTAAGGCGATTTTCACGGATGGAACAAGTTTTGCTAATCGTAAATTTGTTGTCTACCAATTGGAGAATCAGAAAAGTCATTTTCGAGTAGGGCTGTCCGTCAGTAAGAAATTAGGGAATGCAGTCACTAGAAATCAAATTAAAAGACGGATTCGACACATTTTGCTAAGTGTAAGGGAGCAGTTAGCTGATAACGTTGATTTTGTCGTAATTGCTCGAAAAGGGGTTGAAGGCTTGGATTATGCAGAAATGGAGAAAAATCTACTCCACGTATTAAAGTTATCAAAGATTTACCGGGAAGGAATTAGGAGTGAAAAAGAAACTACAGTTGATTAGTTTGCTGGGCTTGTCCTTGTTTGTCATGACAGCCTGTGGGACAAGCGATGTTGCAGCAGATTCTACAGATATATGGAGTAAATTTGTCTATTTTTTTGCTGAAATCATCCGCTTCTTGTCCTTTGACATTAGTATCGGAGTGGGGATTATCCTCTTTACGATCCTGATTCGTACGATTCTATTGCCAGTCTTTCAGACTCAGATGGTGGCCTCTAGAAAAATGCAAGAGGCTCAACCACGCATCAAGGCTCTGCAAGAACAATATCCAGGTCGTGATATGGAAAGTAGAACCAAGCTGGATCAGGAGATGCGGAAGGTCTATAAAGAATTAGGGGTCAAACACTCTTCTTCTCTCTGGCCGATTTTGATTCAAATGCCGGTTCTCTTGGCTCTCTTCCAAGCCTTGACTCGAGTAGAATTTTTGAAAACAGGGCATTTTTTGTGGGTGAACCTTGGGGGAGTAGACACAAGCTTTATCCTTCCGATTTTGGCGGCAGTCTTTACCTTCTTGAGTAGTTGGTTATCGAATAAGGCTTTACCTGAAAGAAGTGGAGCTATGACAGGGATGATGTACGGAATGCCTGTACTGATCTTTATCTTTGCCATCTCTTCACCTAGTGGCGTAGCCTTGTACTGGGCAGTATCCAATGCTTATCAAGTTTTGCAAACTTACTTCTTAAATAATCCTTTTAAGATTATTGCAGCGCGTGAGGCAGAAATACAAGCTAAAAAAGATTTGGAAAATAGAAAAAGAAAAGCCAAGAAAAAGGCTCAGAAAACGAAATAATAAGGAGGAATCTGATAATGGTATTATTTACAGGTTCAACTGTTGAAGAAGCAATCCAGAAAGGATTGAAAGAGTTAGGTATTCCGAGAATGAAGACTCACATCAAGGTCGTGTCCAAAGAGAAGAAAGGTTTTTTAGGCTTATTTGGGAAAAAACCAGCTCAAGTTGATATTGAGGCGATTAGTGAGACGACTGTGATTAAGGCCAATCAACAAGCTGTAAAAGGTGTTCCGAAAGAAATCAATGAACAAAACGAACCTGTTAAGACAGTAACAGAGGCGACAGTTGATCTTGGTCACGTTGTTGAGGCAATTAAAAAAATAGAAGAGGAAGGTCAGGGTGTTTCTGATGAAATCAAGGCTGAAATCTTGAAAAATGAGAAACATGCTAGCACGATCTTAGAAGAAACAGGTCACATCGCGATTTTAAATGAATTGCAGACAGGAGATGCTGGAGTGGAAGACCCAGCAGAGTGTGAAGAATTTGTATCTATGTCAGAATCGGTAGAAAGCCAGTCTTTGGAAGATCTAGGTTTGAAGGTGGAGCCGAGTTATGACATCGAACAAGTAGCAGCTCAAGTGGCTAACTATGTTCAAACCATTGTGGATGATATGGATGTTGAAGGGACGATTTCAAGCGACTACAATCGCCGCACCATCAATCTTCAAATTGATACCAATGAACCAGGTCGTATTATCGGCTACCACGGAAAAGTATTGAAAGCACTTCAGCTTTTGGCGCAAAACTACCTCTACAATCGTTATTCAAGAACTTTTTATATCACAATCAACGTCAATGATTACGTTGAACATCGTGCAGAAGTGTTGCAAACCTACGCTCAAAAATTGGCGACTCGCGTTTTAGAAGAAGGACGTAGCCAACAAACTGATCCAATGTCAAATAGCGAACGCAAGATTATCCATCGCATTATTTCACGCATGGATGGCGTGACGAGTTACTCTGAAGGTGACGAGCCAAATCGCTATGTTGTCGTAGATGCAGAATAAGCAAAGCAAAATCAGGTTCATCCTGATTTTTTGCTAGGAAAGGAAAGATTCAGATATGCTGAAAGCAGTTAGAGAATACCTATCATTTGCAGGAGTCCAGTACCGTAATCCTGATAAAGCTGGCGATGAAAGAGAAAAGATGTTGGACTTGCGGCAAAAAGGTCAAGAGGCCCGAAAGGATTTCACAGAATTGGCCAAAAACTTTCAAGCAAGTCATCCAGAATGGCAACTGCAACAGACTAGTCAGTGGATGAACCAAGCGCAACGCTTGCGGCCGCATTTCTGGGCCTATCTTCAGAGAGACGGACAAGTGACAGAACCTATGATGGCCCTTCGTTTGTATGGAACACCTGCTGACTTTGGGATTTCTTTGGAAGTCAGTTTCATCGAGCGCAAGAAAGATGAGCAGACTCTGGGCAAACAAGCCAAGGTTTTAGATATTCCACCGGTAGAAGGAATGTATTATCTAGCATATACCGACGACCAGAGTCAAAAGGTAGAAGCTACAGAAGAGAATCGTCGTACTTTACGCGAGAAGGTGAGAAGTCAGGAAGTCCGTAAAGTTTTGGTTAAGGCAGATGTTTCCTTCATTGAAAATCAGTCAGTAGAAGCGATATTGGAGAAGCTAGAAGACGCTTATGCGCGCTTGCTTCCGTACTATGAAGTGACGAGGGGATAGACAAATCAAATGTGTTAGATGAACGCAAATTGTTTTATTGCTATTCTATGCATTTTTTCATATAATAGTAAAATAGGATGTGTGATTTATTAATCACCTCAAAGAGAAAGGAAATTCTATGTCAAATCTATCTGTTAATGCAATTCGTTTTCTAGGTATTGACGCCATCAACAAAGCAAACTCAGGTCACCCAGGGGTGGTTATGGGGGCTGCTCCAATGGCCTATAGCCTCTTTACAAAGCAACTTCGTATCAATCCAGCTCAACCAAACTGGATCAACCGCGACCGTTTTATTCTTTCAGCAGGACACGGCTCTATGCTTCTCTATGCCCTTCTTCACCTTTCTGGTTTTGAAGATGTTAGCATGGATGAAGTCAAGAACTTCCGCCAATGGGGTTCCAAAACGCCAGGTCACCCAGAATTTGGTCATACAGCAGGGGTTGACGCTACAACTGGTCCTCTAGGTCAAGGGATTTCTACTGCTACTGGTTTTGCCCAAGCAGAACGTTTCTTAGCAGCCAAATATAACCGCGAAGGCTTCAATATCTTTGACCACTATACTTACGTTATCTGTGGAGACGGAGATTTGATGGAAGGTGTCTCAAGTGAGGCGGCTTCATACGCAGGCTTGCAAAAACTTGACAAGTTGGTGGTTCTTTATGATTCAAATGACATCAACTTGGATGGTGAGACAAAGGATTCCTTTACAGAAAGTGTTCGTGAGCGGTACAATGCCTACGGCTGGCATACAGCCTTGGTTGAAGATGGAACAGACTTGGAAGCAATCCATGCGGCTATCGAAACAGCTAAAGCTTCAGGAAAACCATCTTTGATTGAAGTGAAGACTGTGATTGGATACGGTTCTCCAAACAAACAAGGAACTAATGCTGTACACGGTGCTCCTCTTGGAGCAGATGAAACTGCTGCAACTCGTCAGGCTCTCGGTTGGGACTATGAACCATTTGAAATCCCAGAGCAAGTATATGCTGATTTCAAGGAAAATGTTGCAGACCGTGGCGCATCAGCTTATCAAGCTTGGACTAAATTAGTTGCTGACTATAAAGAGGCTCATCCAGAACTGGCTGCAGAAGTAGAAGCCATTATCGACGGCCGTGACCCAGTTGAAGTGACTCCAGCAGACTTTCCAGCCTTAGAAAATGGCTTCTCTCAAGCAACTCGTAATTCAAGTCAAGATGCTTTGAACGTTGTCGCTACCAAGTTGCCAACTTTCCTAGGTGGATCAGCTGACCTCGCTCACTCAAACATGACTTATATCAAAACGGATGGACTTCAAGACGATGCTAATCGCTTGAACCGCAACATTCAGTTTGGTGTTCGTGAATTTGCAATGGGAACGATCTTGAACGGGATGGCCCTTCATGGTGGACTTCGTGTATACGGTGGTACTTTCTTCGTCTTCTCTGACTATGTGAAAGCAGCTGTCCGCTTGTCAGCCTTGCAAGGACTTCCTGTGACTTATGTCTTTACCCACGATTCTATTGCAGTTGGTGAAGATGGTCCAACTCACGAACCAGTTGAACACTTAGCAGGTCTTCGTGCTATGCCAAATCTGAATGTTTTCCGCCCAGCAGATGCGCGTGAAACTCAAGCAGCTTGGTACCTTGCAGTGACAAGCGAAAAAACACCAACTGCTCTTGTCTTGACACGTCAAAACTTGACTGTCGAAGAGGGAACAGACTTTGACAAAGTTGCGAAGGGTGCCTATGTTGTCTATGAAAATGCAGCAGACTTTGATACAATCTTGATTGCAACAGGTTCAGAGGTCAATCTGGCTGTCGCAGCCGCCAAAGAATTGGCTAGTCAAGGCGCAAAAGTCCGTGTAGTCAGCATGCCATCAACAGATGTCTTTGACGCACAAGATGCAGCTTACAAGGAAGAAATCCTTCCAAATGCAGTTCGTCGTCGTGTTGCAGTCGAAATGGGTGCAACTCAAAACTGGTACAAGTATGTTGGTCTTGATGGTGCCGTTCTCGGTATTGATACCTTTGGAGCATCTGCTCCAGCACCAAAAGTATTGGCAGAGTACGGATTTACAGTTGAAAATCTAGTCAAAGTCGTTCAAAACTTGAAATAATCGCAGAAATCAGAGTGAAAACTCTGATTTTTTATAACCATAAAAACAAGGCACAACCTTGTAAAAGTAGCTGAAATTTGATATAGTAGTCCTATGTAAAATACAAAGGAGAAAATACTATGGAAAATATTAGTCCAAATTTAACATTTTTGATCATGCTTGTAGGTATGTTTGCCTTGATGTTCTTTATGCAACGTTCTCAAAAGAAACAAGCACAAAAGCGTATGGAAAGCTTGAACAAGCTTCAAAAAGGCTATGAAGTCATTACAATTGGTGGGCTTTACGGAACAGTGGATGAAGTAGATACTGAGAAAGGTACAATCGTACTGGATGTAGATGGCGTTTATTTGACCTTTGAATTGGCTGCAATTAAGACCGTTTTGCCACTCAAAGAAGCTGTGACACCAGAAGGAACAGTTGTTGACGAAGGCGGAGCAATCGAAGAATAAAACGGGACCTGTCACTCCCGTTTTTCTATGAGATGAGAGGAAAAGGGATGAAAAAAATAGTATTTGTTTGCCTAGGAAATATCTGTCGTAGCCCCATGGCAGAATTTGTGATGAAGTCCATGACGAGCGATTACCACGTCGAGAGTCGGGCAACGTCATCATGGGAACATGGCAATCCGATTCATAAGGGAACGCAAGGAATTTTCCAGCAATATCAGATCCCTTATGACAAAGACAAAACATCGCTTCAGATTCGCAGAGAAGACTTTGAGTCATTTGATTACATTATCGGCATGGATACTTCAAACATTTCAGACCTGCATCAAATGTGTCCTCAGGAACTACAGCACAAAATCTACTCTTTTGCGTCTGAAAGTGTTCCAGATCCATGGTACACGGGAGATTTTGAGGAAACCTATGCGCGTATCACAAGTGGATGCCAAAGCTGGCTAGATCGTTTAGAAAATGAGAGTGACAATGGAAAAGCTTAAAGAAATCTTCGAAAAATATCGAGTTTATCTAACTCGCCCACGTATAGAGATTGTAACAGTCCTTCTAATCGCTATCTGCGCCGTGTCAGTTTTTCTACTAAACACACCAAAAAAGGGCGTCCTGACACTTGATGGTGGTGCGCTTGTTTATGATGGTACCTTGGTACGAGGGAAAATGAATGGTCAAGGAACCCTGACCTTTGAAAATGGAGACCAATATACAGGTGATTTCAATAATGGAGCCTTTAATGGAAAAGGGACTTTCCAATCAAAAGATGGCTGGAAATATGAAGGTGATTTTGTAAATGGTCAGGCTGAAGGTCAAGGGAAGTTGACGACAGAGCAAGAAGTTGTTTATGAAGGAACCTTTAAACAAGGCGTTTTTCAGCAAAAACAGTAGTCTCCAAGTTAGGAGACTATTTTCAAAGCCTGAAAAGAAAACGCTTTCTTGTCTTGAATTCGATAACTAACTATCAACTAGAAAAACTTTGTGAAATAAAAAAATTTTTTCCATAATTTCACAATCGTCCAGACAAAACTCTATTGCGCAGGTGTATTGAGAAAAAATTCACAATATCATAAAATTTCTTTGTGAAATGCTTATGAAACGGTTTACAAAGTCTTGAAAAAGAGTTATAATAAAATTGTGAAAAAATTAACAAAGGATTGAATCCTTGAAGGCTATGGAGGACAATATGGCTGATAAAAAAACGTTAACACCTGAGGAAAAACAACTCGCTGCTGAAAAGCATGTCGACGGGTTAGTGAAAAAAGCCTTGGTTGCGCTTGATGAAATGCGCAAGTTGAACCAAGAGCAAGTTGACTACATCGTAGCGAAAGCTTCAGTTGCAGCTCTTGATGCGCACGGAATTCTTGCTCAACATGCAGTTGAAGAAACTGGTCGTGGTGTATTTGAAGATAAGGCTACAAAAAACCTTTTTGCCTGTGAGCACGTTGTGAATAATATGCGTGGTGTTAAAACTGTCGGTGTTATTGAAGATGACCCTGTTACTGGCTTGACTAAAATTGCAGAGCCTGTTGGAGTAGTATGTGGTGTCACTCCAACAACGAACCCAACATCAACAGCTATTTTCAAATCATTGATTGCTTTGAAAACACGTAATCCAATCGTTTTCGCCTTCCACCCATCAGCTCAAGAATCTTCTGCTCACGCAGCACAAATCGTTCGTGATGCAGCTATCGCGGCTGGAGCACCTGAAAACTGTGTTCAATGGATTACAGAACCATCTATGGAAGCAACTGGAGCGCTTATGAACCACGAAGGTGTTGCAACTATCCTTGCAACTGGTGGTAATGCCATGGTTAAGGCGGCTTACTCATGTGGGAAACCAGCTCTTGGGGTAGGTGCCGGAAATGTTCCTGCCTATGTAGAAAAATCTGCTGACCTCCGTCAAGCTGCTCATGATATCGTCATGTCTAAATCATTTGACAATGGTATGGTCTGTGCATCAGAACAAGCCGTTATCATTGATAAAGAAGTGTATGACGAATTTGTAGAAGAATTCAAATCATATCACACTTACTTTGTAAACAAAAAAGAAAAAGCCCTTCTTGAAGAATTCTGTTTCGGTGTGAAAGCTAACAGTAAAAACTGTGCAGGTGCTAAACTAAATGCAAACATCGTTGGTAAACCAGCAGCATGGATTGCTGAACAAGCAGGATTTAGCGTTCCAGAAGGAACAAACATCTTGGCTGCAGAATGCGCAGAAGTAGGCCCAAAAGAACCGTTGACTCGTGAAAAATTGTCACCAGTTATCGCTGTCCTAAAAGCTGAAGATACAGAAGACGGTCTTAAAAAAGCTCGTCAAATGGTTGAGTTTAACGGACTTGGTCACTCAGCAGCCATCCATACAAAAGACGAAGCTCTTGCTAAACGCTTTGGTACAGAAATCAAAGCAATGCGTATTATCTGGAACTCTCCATCTACTTTCGGTGGTATCGGTGACGTATACAATGCCTTCATTCCATCCTTGACACTTGGATGTGGCTCATATGGACACAACTCAGTTGGTGATAACGTGAGTGCGATCAACCTTCTAAACATCAAGAAAGTAGGGAAACGTAGAAATAATATGCAATGGTTTAAAGTTCCTTCAAAAATTTACTTCGAACGCAATTCTATCCAATACCTTCAAACATGTGAAGATATTGAACGCGTTATGATTGTTACAGACAAATCCATCGAAAAACTTGGCTTTGTTCAACGCATTATTGATCAATTGAACAAACGTAGCAACCGTGTAACTATCCAAGTATTCTCAGATGTTGAACCAGATCCAGACATCACAACTGTAGAACGTGGTGCTGAAGTGATGAAAGCATTTGAACCAGATACAATCATCGCTCTTGGTGGTGGTTCTCCAATGGACGCGGCCAAAGTAATGTGGCTCTTCTACGAGCAACCAGAAATTGACTTCCGTGACTTAGTTCAAAAATTCATGGACATCCGTAAACGTGCCTTCCGCTTCCCATCACTTGGTAAGAAAGCGAAATACATCGGTATTCCAACAACTTCTGGTACAGGTTCAGAAGTAACACCATTTGCCGTTATCTCTGATAAGAAAAACAACCGCAAATACCCATTGGCTGACTACTCATTGACACCAACTATTGCCATTGTTGACCCTGCTTTGGTTGAATCCGTTCCAGACTTCATCGCTGCTGATACAGGTATGGACGTCTTGACTCACGCTACTGAAGCCTACACTTCAAACTTTGCTAACGACTACACAGACGGTATCGCCCTTCAAACTATCAAACTTGTCTTTGAATGGTTGGAAAAATCTGTTAAGACAGCCGATCCAGAAGCACGTGAAAAAATGCATAATGCATCTACAATGGCTGGTATGGCCTTCGCCAATGCCTTCCTTGGTATGAGCCACTCAATGGCCCACAAGATCGGTGGAGTTCACCATACTGTTCACGGACGTACAAACGCAATTTTACTTCCATACGTTATCCGTTACAACGGTACTCGCCCATCTAAGACAACTACATGGCCTAAGTACAACTACTGGAAAGCTGATGAAAAATTCCAAGACATCGCGAAAATGCTTGGCTTGCCTCACTCAACTCCAGAAGAAGCAGTTGAAGCTTATGCCAAAGCAGTTTACGATCTTGGTGAAGCAGTCGGAATCACAATGAACTTCAAAGGCTTTGGAATTGATGAAAAAGTTTGGAAAGACAGCTTGCATGAAATTGCTTTGCTTGCTTATGAAGACCAATGTTCACCTGCAAACCCACGCTTGCCAATGGTAGCTGACATGGAAGAAATCATGGCAGATGCTTACTATGGTTATGCAGAACGTCCAGGACGTCGTAAATAATCGTTTATCAGCCTAGAGGCAGGAGTAATCCTGTCTCTTTTCATGATCCTATTTCTGAAGTTAGAGTTGAACTATGAGAAGAGAAGATTATGCGGATAGGATAGAAGGTCCTAGAAATAAAAGCTTAGGTGAATGAAGGGGATTTAAAAGTAGAAAAGCAGGAGAGAAAATCAACGCCCGTACTTGCAATTAAACTCAAATAGTTATATAATAGGTTTGTTGAAAGGTGATTTGTAGTGATTCAAGTTACTCTTTTCACAATAAAATTTTCATGATTTTCATAAGGAGGAAATCACTAATGGTAGTTAAAGTTGGTATTAACGGTTTCGGACGTATCGGTCGTCTTGCTTTCCGCCGTATCCAAAACGTAGAAGGTGTTGAAGTTACTCGCATCAACGACCTTACAGATCCAGTTATGCTTGCACACTTGTTGAAATACGACACAACTCAAGGTCGTTTCGACGGTACTGTAGAAGTTAAAGAAGGTGGATTTGAAGTTAACGGTAAATTCGTTAAAGTTTCTGCTGAACGTGATCCAGAACAAATCGACTGGGCTACTGACGGTGTAGAAATCGTTCTTGAAGCAACTGGTTTCTTTGCTAAGAAAGCAGCGGCTGAAAAACATTTGCACGCTGGAGGAGCTAAAAAAGTTGTTATCACTGCTCCTGGTGGAAACGATGTTAAAACAGTTGTATTTAACACTAACCACGACGTTCTTGACGGTACTGAAACAGTTATCTCAGGTGCTTCATGTACTACAAACTGCTTGGCTCCAATGGCTAAAGCTCTTCAAGACAACTTCGGTGTTGTAGAAGGATTGATGACTACTATCCACGCTTACACTGGTGACCAAATGATCCTTGACGGACCACACCGTGGTGGTGACCTTCGCCGTGCTCGCGCTGGTGCTGCAAACATCGTTCCTAACTCAACTGGTGCTGCTAAAGCTATCGGTCTTGTAATCCCAGAATTGAACGGTAAACTTGACGGATCTGCACAACGTGTTCCAACTCCAACTGGATCAGTTACTGAATTGGTAGCAGTTCTTGAAAAGAACGTTACTGTTGATGAAGTGAACGCAGCTATGAAAGCAGCTTCAAACGAATCATACGGTTACACAGAAGATCCAATCGTATCTTCAGATATCGTAGGTATGTCTTACGGTTCATTGTTTGACGCAACTCAAACTAAAGTTCTTGATGTTGACGGTAAACAATTGGTTAAAGTTGTATCATGGTACGACAACGAAATGTCATACACTGCACAACTTGTACGTACTCTTGAATACTTCGCAAAAATCGCTAAATAATTCTTGAGTCGATAAAAGCAAGACCTTCTGGTCTTGCTTTTTTGTATAGAAAAATAGATGATAGTGTCATCCATTTTGTTTTAATTCTCTTTCAAAAGTATCTGAGAGGGCAGTGAAACTCAATTTTTCTAAGGTGAGTGGATGGGTAAAGGATAGTCGGAAGGCATGGAGCATTAGCCGGCTTGCTTTTGATCTAGAGTTATAGAGAGGATCGCCTAGGATAGGATGCTTGTGATAAGAGAGGTGAACACGAATCTGATGCGTTCGACCGGTCTTTAGTTTGCAACGAACCAGAGAAGTCTTGTTTGGAAATTGCTTTAATCGACTGATATGCGTTTCAGCCTGTTGCCCATTTTTAGAATCTACTACTCGTTTTCTGCGATCGTGTCGATCACGACCAATTTTATCTCGGAAGATAAGTTCTTTGCTCCCTACTTGCCCCTCTACGAATGCCCAGTATTCACGAGCGATTTCCTTTTTCTCCAATAAACGATTGAGAATAGGAAGGATAAAAGGATTTTTAGCAAAAAGTACTAAACCGCTTGTTTCCATGTCCAAGCGATGAACGACATAGCAGGTTTGGCCAACGTAGGCAGAGACATGGTTAAGAAGGGCGATTTCATCAGGTTGATTTCCGTGGGTTTTCATACCCTCAGGTTTGTTGACGATAATGAGATGTTGGTCTTGATAAACTTCCTCAACGAGGTCTGGATTGCCCCAAAGGATTTCCTTTTTGGGATAATCTTCCTCGTCGAAAGTCAACTGGCAAACGTCACCTGGTTTGACCATCTCGTTCCAGTGAACTTGTTTTTGATTGATTAAGATATTCTTCTTGGTTCTTAGAAAATGGCGAATCTTCCTAGGAATGAGGAGCTGTTCCTCTAGGAATTGTTTGACCGTCATTTGAGGCATGGATTCGGGTAATGTAAATGTGAATTGCATACAGATATTGTAACAAAAAAAGCCCTATTTGGATAGGGAGTAGCTAAATTCTTGAGTTCCTATGGTGAAGATGATAAAATAAACGCATGAAATTAGATAAATTATTTGAGAAGTTCCTTTCTCTCTTTAAAAAAGAAACGAGTGAATCGGCGGAGTCTGATTCTACTAGCATGCGTCGTTCACGGAGCGATAGAAAAAAATTGTCCCAAGTAGGCCCAATTCGGAAATTTTGGCGTCGTTATCATCTGACAAAAATCGTCATCATTTTAGGGTTAAGTGCAGGTTTGCTCGTAGGAACCTACCTATTTGCAATAGCCAAGTCTACCAATGTCAATGACTTGCAAAATGCCTTGAAAACGCGAACTCTGATTTTTGACCGCGAAGAAAAAGAGGCGGGGGCCCTATCAGGTCAAAAGGGAACCTATGTTGAGCTGGCAGGTATCAGCAAAGACTTGCAAAATGCTGTCGTCGCGACAGAGGACCGTTCCTTTTATAAAAATGATGGGATTAACTACGGTCGTTTCTTTCTAGCTATTATCACAGCGGGTCGTTCTGGAGGGGGCTCCACCATCACTCAACAGTTGGCAAAAAATGCCTATTTGTCTCAGGACCAAACCGTTGAACGAAAGGCCAAGGAGTTTTTCCTGGCCTTAGAATTGACAAAGAAATACAGCAAGGAGCAAATCCTTACTATGTATCTCAATAACGCCTACTTCGGGAATGGGGTATGGGGTGTTGAAGATGCAAGTAAGAAATATTTCGGCGTATCGGCTTCACAACTAACGCTTGATCAGGCGGCGACTCTAGCAGGTATGCTCAAGGGACCAGAATTGTATAATCCATTAAATTCTGTTGAGACTTCGACCAACCGTAGGGATACTGTTTTGCAAAATATGGTTGCAGCGGGCTATATTGATAAAAATCAAGAGACCGAAGCAGCTGGAGTAGATATGGCTTCTCAACTGCAAGATAAGTATGAGGGTAAAATTTCTGATTATCGTTATCCATCCTATTTTGATGCAGTTGTCAACGAAGCAGTTTCCAAGTACAATCTCACAGAAGAAGAGATTGTCAACAACGGCTATCGAATCTATACGGAACTTGACCAAAACTACCAAGCAAACATGCAGGTTATTTACGAAAACACTTCCCTATTTCCAACAGCAGAAGACGGAACGCATGCTGAATCAGGTAGTGTTGCTCTAGAGCCTAAAACAGGTGGGGTGCGTGGAGTTGTCGGTCGCGTAGCTGGTGATGACAAATCAGGATTCCGTAATTTCAACTATGCCACTCAGTCTAAGCGTAGCCCGGGTTCAACTATCAAACCTTTAGTGGTTTATACTCCAGCTGTGGAAGCCGGATGGACTCTGAACAAGCAACTGGACAACCACACCATGCAATATGACAGTTATCAAGTAGACAACTATGCGGGTATTAAGACATCTCCAGAAGTACCTATGTATCAGGCTTTGGCGGAATCACTCAACCTACCAGCAGTTGCGACTGTAAATGAATTAGGTATTGACAAAGCTTTTGACGCTGGGGAGAGATTTGGTCTGAATATGGAAAAAGTTGACCGAGTTCTTGGAGTTGCTCTTGGTGGAGGTGTGGAGACGAATCCTCTCCAGATGGCGCAAGCCTATGCAGCCTTTGCTAATGAAGGTCTGATGCCTGAAGCCCATTTTATTACTCGTATTGAAAATGCCAGTGGTCAGGTCATTAAGAGTCATAAAAATTCCCAAAAACGAGTGATTGATAAGTCTGTAGCTGATAAAATGACCAGCATGATGCTAGGAACATTTACCAATGGTACAGGAATTAGTTCGTCGCCAGCAGATTATGTCATGGCTGGTAAAACAGGTACGACTGAAGCTGTTTTCAATCCGGAATATACCAGTGACCAGTGGGTGATCGGCTATACTCCAGATGTTGTAATCAGCCACTGGCTCGGCTTCCCAACAACAGATGAGAATCATTATCTAGCAGGTTCTACCTCAAATGGAGCTGCCCATGTCTTTAGAAGTATGGCCAACACTATTTTGCCTTACACTCCAGGTAGTACCTTTACGGTTGAGAATGCCTATAAGCAGAATGGCATTGCGCCAGAAAACACGAAAAAGCAGGTCGTTGAAAATGAGACGAGTCAGTCCGAGGATCCGCTAGGAGATATTCGTAGTCGTGCTCAAAATCTTGTAGACGAAGCGGGACGTGCGATTTCGGATGCAAAGATAAAAGAAAAAGCCCAGACAATCTGGGACTCTTTCGTCAATCTCTTTCGTTAAGAGGCTTGTCAAAGCCTAGGTTTCTTGTTATAATAGATAAGATGGAGGCGTTATGGCACTAAAAAAAGCAAGCCTAGCTTGTGCAGTTTGCGGTTCAAGAAATTATTCAATCAAAATTAGTGGGAACCCCAAGCCAACACGACTAGAAGTAAATAAATTTTGTAAACATTGTGGAAAATATACGACACATAGAGAGACGAGATAGGAGAGAACGATGGGTTTTATTAAGGATATTTTTAAACTTCTTAAAGAAACAACTTGGCCAACTCGCAAAGAAAGCTGGAGAGATTTTCGCTCTATTATGGAATACACAGCCTTCTTTGTGGTCATCATTTACATTTTTGACCAGTTGATTGTTTCAGGTTTGATTCGATTTATTAACATTTTTTAGAAGAAAAGCGGAGAGCTTCTGCTAGCTTTCTTCTATATATGTATGAAAGGAAATATCATGGATAGTTTTGACAAGGGATGGTTTGTTCTACAAACTTATTCTGGCTATGAAAATAAGGTAAAAGAAAATCTATTGCAACGTGCGCAAACATATAACATGTTGGATAATATTCTACGTGTTGAGATTCCAACACAAACCGTGCAAGTTGAGAAAAATGGAAAGAAAAAGGAAGTTGAAGAGAATCGCTTTCCAGGTTATGTCCTTGTAGAAATGGTCATGACAGATGAAGCATGGTTCGTCGTTCGAAACACACCTAACGTAACAGGATTCGTCGGTTCACACGGTAACAGATCAAAACCAACTCCACTATTGGAACAGGAAATCCGTGATATTCTGGTTTCTATGGGACAAACCGTTCAAGAGTTTGATATTGATGTTGAAGTTGGGCAGACTGTCCGCATCATTGATGGTGCTTTTGCAGATTATACAGGTAAAATTACTGAAATTGATAACAACAAAGTGAAGATGATTATCTCTATGTTTGGTAATGATACGATTGCAGAAGTGAATCTCAACCAAATTGCAGAATTATAACCCTAGAGAGGCTATGCCTCTCTTTTTGCGTGCAGTTGAGAGTGGAAAGGGAACAGAAGAGGAGAAGAAGATCAAAATCTTGATGCATTCTGTTAAACTAAATGCAGAAAGGAGAGGTCTATGAATCTGAAAGAGTTGTATGAAGAAAGTAAAGGGATTGTCCATAAGTGCCGCAAAGAATACCATTTACATCTGTGGGAGAAAGA
>NZ_JAHZPH010000011.1:0-23953 GCF_019929365.1 Streptococcus oralis
TACCAAGCAAGTTACCGCTTCGAGAGCGCAACATCAGGGAAATCTCTTCCAGCAGCCATCGCAGCCTTGACTCCAAGCGACAGTGCAACTTATGTGAATGGTGCCTCTGTTTCCGCTCAACAACCATCCCAAACCACTTACACCGACGCAGTGAACGACGGCACTTGGACCTTCAAGGGTTATGACGCAGCTAGCGCTGTAGTCAATAAGTCCGATGTTGAGTTTGTAGGGAAATGGTCCTTTGAAGCTAAGAAGTACCAAGCAAGTTACCGCTTCGAGAGCGCAACATCAGGGAAATCTCTTCCAGCAGCCATCGCAGCCTTGACTCCAAGCGACAGTGCAACTTATGTGAATGGTGCCTCTGTTTCCGCTCAACAACCATCCCAAACTACATACACAGATACTGTCAACGACGGCACATGGACCTTCAAGGGTTATGACGCAGCTAGCGCTGTAGTCAATAAGGCCGATGTTGAGTTTGTAGGGAAATGGTCCTTTGAAGCTAACAAGTACCAAGCTACATACCGCTTCGAGAGCGCAACATCAGGGAAATCTCTTCCAGCAGCCATCGCAGCCTTGACTCCAAGCGACAGTGCAACTTATGTGAATGGTGCCTCTGTTTCCGCTCAACAACCATCTCAAACGACTTACACCGACGCAGTGAACGACGGCACATGGACCTTCAAGGGTTACGACGCAGCCAATGCAGTCGTAAACAAGGCAAATGTAGAGTTTGTAGGAAAATGGTCCTTTGAAGCTAACAAGTATCAAGCAAGTTACCGTTTCGAGAGCGCAACATCAGGAAAAGCTCTTCCAGCAGCCATCGCAGCCTTGACTCCAAGCGACAGTGCAACTTATGTGAATGGTGCCTCTGTTTCCGCTCAGCAACCATCTCAAACGACTTACACAGACGCAGTGAACGACGGCACATGGACCTTCAAGGGTTATGATGCAGCTAGCGCCGTTGTCAACAAGGCTAATGTAGAGTTTGTAGGGAAATGGGCCTTTGAAGCTAACAAGTATCAAGCAAGTTACCGTTTCGAGAGCGAGACAGCAGGTAAGACTCTTCCAGCAGCCATCACAGCATTGACTCCAAGCGATAGTGATTCGTATGTGAATGGTACCTCTGTTTCCGCTCAACAACCATCTCAAACCACTTACACCGACGCAGTGAACGACGGCACATGGACCTTCAAGGGTTATGACGCAGCTAGCGCCGTTGTCAACAAGGCAAATGTAGAGTTTGTAGGAAAATGGGAATTCAAGGCGAATCCGACAAATGCTGAAACTTATACGCCTCAAGTAACGGAAGAAACTATCAAGGTTGGACAAACACCTGACTTGACCGATAATGTGACGAACTTGTCAAGCCTTCCAGCTGGCACTAAGGTAGTTGATATCACACCTGCAGGTCAAATTGACACAACAAAATCAGGTACTTACACAGGTAAGGTACGAGTTGACTATCCAGATGGTTCTTCTACTGAGGTGTCTGTACCAGTTAATGTTTTGCCTGCACCAGTAACTGAAACCTATCAAGTGACTTACCGCTTCGAAAGTGCAACCGCAGACAACAACTTGCCAGCAGAAGTATTGAGTTTACTTCCACAAAGTGGAACATATACTACAAGTTCTTCTGCAGCGATTGCTTTCGTTCCAGAAGCACCGATGCCTGTAGAAGTTGCTGTTGCAAATGGTACATGGACATTCTTAGGTTACCAAGAAGTGGAAGAGGAGGCAAATCTAACCTTCGTCGGTAAGTGGGTCTTTGAAGCTAAGCAAGATCCTAGTCCGCAACCACAGCCGGCACCAACGCCACAACCGCAACCAGCACCTCAACCAAATCCAGTTCCACCAGTTAATCCAGGAGAAGAGCAGGGTTCCGATAATAATCAGGCAAATAGACTTCAACCAAGAAAACCTGAAGAGAATCCACCAGCTCAAAGTCCAGCAGGAGAAAAGGAAAAACAAGCTACATTGCCAAATACAGGTAGCACTGCACCACTTTCACTCACTGGTCTAATGACTAGCTCTCTTCTTGCAGGTCTAGCAGCGTTGCTTCTTGGTCGCAAGCGGAAAGATGATTAAGCACTGATGTTATCTAGCAGCTTTCGACTTTTATAAGATTGTTAAGCAAGTAGTTGACTTTTTGCCAAGTGTATCTGAGTCAAAAGAGTTAACACTTAGAGAAGACCAATTTGGTCTTCTCTTTTTACGTTTCTAGTCTAAGAGAGGTATTTGGAGAAATTAAGAGCCTTATGATCGGTCAGATAAGTGTGGCTACAGAAAAAGAACAAAATATGGTATAATGGTTGTGAGAATAGAATCGAGGATAGTATGTCATTTACGAAATTTCAGTTTAAAAACTATATAGAAAAGGCTTTGGAGGAGTTGAAATTTACAACTCCGACAGAGGTTCAAGATAAGTTGATTCCCATCGTCTTGTCAGGTCGAGACTTGGTCGGTGAATCAAAAACAGGTTCAGGAAAGACACACACTTTCCTACTTCCTATTTTCCAGCAATTAGATGAAACTAGCGATAGTGTGCAAGCAGTGATTACGGCTCCAAGTCGTGAGTTAGCTACTCAGATCTACCAAGCAGCTCGTCAGATTGCAGTTCACTCAGATGTCGAAGTTCGTGTGGTTAATTATGTGGGTGGTACGGATAAGGCGCGTCAGATTGAAAAACTTGCCAGCAACCAACCACATATCGTTATCGGAACGCCAGGGCGTATCTATGACTTGGTCAAATCTGGTGATTTGGCTATTCACAAGGCTAAGACTTTTGTTGTCGATGAAGCCGATATGACCTTAGATATGGGATTCTTGGAGACAGTTGACAAGATTGCAGGAAGCCTTCCAAAAGATTTGCAATTCATGGTCTTTTCGGCGACCATTCCACAAAAGTTACAACCGTTCTTGAAAAAATACTTGTCAAATCCTGTCATGGAGAAAATCAAGACCAAGACAGTCATCTCAGATACGATTGATAATTGGTTGATTTCGACCAAGGGCCGTGACAAGAATGCTCAAATTTATCAGTTGACTCAGTTGATGCAGCCTTATTTGGCAATGATTTTTGTTAACACAAAGACGCGTGCTGATGAGTTACATGCCTACTTGACTGCTCAAGGATTGAAGGTAGCAAAGATTCATGGAGATATTGCTCCTCGTGAACGCAAGCGGATTATGAACCAGGTGAAAAATCTGGATTTTGAGTACATTGTTGCAACAGACTTGGCAGCGCGTGGAATTGACATTGAAGGGGTCAGCCATGTTATCAATGATGCTATTCCCCAAGATTTGTCCTTCTTTGTCCACCGTGTTGGACGTACTGGGCGCAATGGACTGCCTGGTACAGCGATTACCCTTTACCAGCCTAGTGATGACTCGGATATCCGTGAGTTGGAGAAATTAGGGATTAAGTTTACTCCTAAGATGGTCAAAGACGGAGAGTTTCAAGATACCTATGACCGTGATCGTCGCGCTAATCGTGAAAAGAAGCAGGATAAGCTTGATATTGAAATGATTGGCTTGGTTAAAAAGAAAAAGAAAAAAGTCAAACCTGGCTATAAGAAGAAGATTCAATGGGCGGTGGATGAAAAACGTCGCAAAACCAAGCGTGCTGAAAATCGCGCACGTGGCCGTGCAGAGCGTAAAGCAAAACGCCAAACATTTTAAGAACAAAATTGGAGCTGAATGGCTCCTTTTTGTAACTTCATTTTATAAATTATCGAAAAGAATGCAAAAATGAGTAAAAAGTGGTATAATGATAAGGTTATATAGTCCCGATAAGATGGTAGAAATTTCTATCAGTACTTTGTAACTCGCAAAGAATGACGGCTCCAAAGTCACTCGTCCTTCTACGGTTGCCGCTATAATGCGATCACCCTATGCGCCTTACTAGCTTCAGAAATAAAAAAGTATCGTTTTATTTCTTTCGCTTCGTAACTCGCATAGAATGACGGCTCCAAAGTCACTCGTCATTCTATGGTTGCCGCTATAATGCGGTCACCCTATGCGCCTTACTAGCTTCAGAAATAAAAAAGTATCGTTTTTATTTCTTTTGCGTCGTAACTCGCAAAGAATGACGGCTCCAAAGTCACTCGTCCTTCTACGGTTGCTGCTATAATGCGGTCACCTTATGCGCCTTACTAGCTTCAGAAATAAAAAAGTATCGTTTTTATTTCTTTCGCGTACTATAGGAATACCTATCAGTACTTTGTAACTCTATAACAATATTTTTTAAGGGGGGACATTTTTATGTCAGAACGTAAATTATTCACGTCTGAATCTGTATCTGAGGGGCATCCGGATAAGATTGCAGACCAAATTTCAGATGCGATTTTGGATGCTATTTTAACAGAGGATCCAGAAGCGCACGTTGCTGCTGAGACTGCTGTGTATACTGGTTCAGTCCATGTTTTTGGCGAAATTTCTACAAATGCTTATGTGGATATCAACCGTGTGGTTCGTGATACCATTGCAGAGATTGGTTATACCAATACAGAGTATGGTTTTTCTGCGGAGACGGTGGGAGTTCATCCATCGCTTGTTGAGCAGTCACCAGACATTGCTCAAGGTGTTAACGAAGCCTTGGAAGTTCGTGGGAATGCGGATCAAGATCCACTGGACTTGATTGGAGCTGGAGACCAAGGTCTCATGTTTGGATTTGCAGTGGATGAGACAGAAGAGCTCATGCCATTGCCAATCTCACTCAGCCACAAGTTAGTTCGTCGTTTGGCAGAACTTCGTAAGTCTGGTGAAATCAGCTATCTTCGCCCAGATGCCAAATCACAAGTTACAGTTGAGTATGATGAAAATGATCGTCCAGTACGTGTGGACACAGTCGTTATTTCAACTCAGCACGACCCAGAAGTCAGCAATGAACAAATTCACAATGATGTGATTAACAAGGTTATCAAAGAGGTTATCCCAGCCTCTTACTTGGATGAGCAAACAAAATTCTTCATCAATCCAACTGGTCGATTCGTCATTGGTGGCCCTCAAGGGGACTCAGGTTTGACTGGTCGTAAGATCATCGTGGATACGTATGGTGGCTACTCTCGTCATGGTGGTGGTGCCTTCTCTGGTAAGGATGCAACTAAGGTGGACCGTTCAGCCTCTTATGCAGCTCGTTATATTGCCAAGAATATCGTGGCAGCAGGTCTTGCTAAGAAGGCAGAAGTGCAATTGGCCTACGCTATCGGTGTTGCCCAGCCTGTTTCTGTTCGTATCGATACTTTTGGTACTGGAACGGTAGCTGAAAGCAAGCTTGAAAAAGCAGCGCGTCAAATCTTTGACCTTCGCCCAGCAGGAATTATCCAAATGCTAGACCTCAAACGTCCAATTTACCGTCAAACAGCAGCTTATGGACACATGGGACGTACAGATATTGACCTTCCGTGGGAACGTTTGGATAAGGTAGATGCTTTGAAAGAAGCTGTGAAATAAAATTAAAAGATTGGTAGTTTCTACCAATCTTTTTTTGCAAAAGAAAACCAGCTTTTGGCTGGCTTTCTTATTTTGTAGGAATAGAAATTTCAATCAATTTATCTGAATAGAGGGTCTTGATATTGGCTTCATCGATGCTATCTTTATCGATTTTGCGTTTCATGAAGAAATCTTGGATGGTTTCGATTTCTGGTTCACGAATAGCGCGGTGTTTGTTGGAAATGAGGATTTCATAGTGAAGCGGAGCTTGTGTGAAAATCACATCTGTGTTTCCAGCAGAATAGACCTCAACAAGGGTCGCGTCAGTACTTTCTAATTGGCTTTTAACAAGTTGCGAGTGTGAATTAGTCGTGTTGATAAGCTTCATAATAGTTCCTCCGATTTTCTAACTCTATTATAGCACTTTTTGGATAAAATCGTGTATTTTAGTCAATTCCATACTGGATTTTCCAAGCTTCAATTCCCCATTTGTGGCTACCACGTTTGAGTTTTTCTATTGCCTCGTCAATAGGAAACCAAGCAATATGATTAAAATCTTCCAATGGTTTTTGTACTTCTTGGAAAGAAGTAGCTTCATAGAGATAAGCTGGGTTGTAGTAGTAGGTATCACGGTGGCGAGAGTAGAAATACTCATCAGCTTGTCCGAAATAGCTTCCGATTTCAGCTGTAAAGCCAAGTTCTTCGATTAGTTCTCTATTCAGTGCTTCTTGATGGTCTTCGCCTGCTTCAATCTCTCCACCTGGCAAGAACCAAGCACCATTGGGAGCTTGAACTAGGACAATTTGTTTTTTTTCTGCATCCGGAATAACTGCGTACACACCATAGCGGGGCTGGTAGGTCACATTCTCTTTTTTTTCACCAAAAGTTGGGTTTGCCATTGCATTTTCCTCATTCTCTAGTATCTTTATTATTATCATAATGGACGAGGGGCGAGCTGTCAAGAATTTACAGTTATTTTAGTAAAAAAGGTGCAGAAAATGATAGACTTCCTGCACCTGTTAGATCGTTTTATTCTTCTTTTTCAGAAGCGACCTCTTCAGTTTTTTTGGCAGATTTGATTTGAATCTTACCATTGCTTGTCATAACTGCCTTGAGGTCTTTCTCACTTGGATTTTCAAGGTAGTAGTCTGTGATGGCATCCTCAATATGGTCTTGAATGGTGCGGCGGAGTGGACGTGCCCCCATTTTTGGATCATAACCTAGGTCAACTAACTTTTCCTTGACCTTGTCTGTTACATCAAGGTGGATGTTGTTGCTAGAGAGGCGTTTGTTGACATCCGCTAGCATGAGTTCGACGATTTGGAGGAGGTTGTCCTTGCTGAGAGGTTTAAATTCGATAATGCCGTCAAAACGGTTCATAAACTCAGGACTAAAGAAGTTACCAAGTTCACCGAGAACAGAGTTGGTTCGACCTTCACGAGCAGCTCCAAAACCAACGCTGGCTTCGGCCTTACCAGTACCCGCATTTGAGGTCATGATAATAATGGCATCCTTAAAGCTAACTGTACGTCCTTGCCCATCTGTCAAACGACCATCGTCCAAGACTTGAAGGAACATGTGCATGACATCTGGATGGGCTTTTTCGACTTCATCGAGAAGGATGAGTGAGTAAGGATTGCGACGAACTTTTTCCGTTAACTGACCAGCTTCATCGTAGCCTACATAGCCTGGAGGGGCTCCGACTAATTTAGCCACACTGTGTTTTTCCATGTATTCACTCATATCAAAGCGAATCATGCTGTCAGCAGAACCAAAGAGCTCAATGGCTAGTTGTTTGGAAAGTTCTGTCTTACCGACACCAGTTGGTCCGACAAAGAGGAAGCTTCCGATTGGTCGGTTAGGAGTTCCAAGTCCAACACGATTACGACGGATGGCTTTGGCAATCTTATCGACAGCTTCATCTTGACCAATGACATGAGCTTTGAGGTCGTCTGCTAGATGGATAAGCTGAGATTGTTCCTTTTCTTTTAGCTCACCAACAGGGATATTGGTTTTCTGCTCGATGATATGTTCAATCGTTTTCTCGCTGATGATTGGAGTATCCTGATCGGTCACCTTGTTCTTTTGCATTTCCTTGTACTTGGCAATCTGGTCACGGAAGTAGGCAGCTTTTTCAAAGTCTTCCTCTCGTGTAGCTTGAGATTTGAGATTTTCAGCTTCAATCAAACGCTGGTCAATCACTTTAGGATCGACAAAGTTCAGAGTCAGATTCATCTTAGAACCAGCTTCATCCAACAGGTCAATAGCCTTGTCTGGCAAGAAGCGGTCTTGGATGTAGCGGTTGGAAAGATTTGCAGCAGCTTCGATAGCAGCATCAGTATACTTGACGTGATGGTAGTCTTCGTATTTTTTTTGAACCCCTTTGAGGATGGTAATGGTTTCTTCGACAGTTGGTTCATCTACCTTAACAGGTTGCATACGGCGCTCTAGAGCAGCATCTTTTTCAATGATACGATATTCATTGAGAGTAGTGGCACCGACCATTTGCAGTTCACCACGGGCAAGGGCTGGTTTGAGGATATTTCCTGCATCCATATTGCCATCGCCTGCTGATCCTGCGCCAACAATTTCATGGATTTCATCGATAAAGAGGATGATATCCTCGCGTTTGCGAATTTCTTCCATGAGCTTTTGCATACGCTCTTCAAACTGGCCTCGGATACCCGTTCCTTGGACTAGACTGACCACGTCCAGACGGATGACCTGCTTACCTTGGAGTTTATGGGGAACATCACCATCAACAATCTTCTGAGCTAGACCTTCGACAACGGCAGTTTTACCAACACCTGGTTCTCCGATAAGGACAGGATTGTTCTTGGTTCGACGGTTGAGGATTTCGATAACACGGATAATCTCCTCATCTCGACCGATAACAGGGTCGATATCTCCTCGACGAGCAATCTCAGTAATATTGATACCATATTCCTCTAGGAGTCCTCTTTCTTGGCTAGGAGGTGTTTGAAGTGGGCCGCGGTTTTGAGGTCCATAACCCCCATTGCCCCCATCTCCTCCACCAGATTGAGTGGGAGGGATGTTATTAGAAGAAGGTCTGAAATTGTTCAAATCATTGAAAAAGTCTCCGAAAGGATCAAAGTCACGATTGTTTAGGTCAGTCATTCCTTTAAAGAGGGTATTGTTTGGGTCTGTTTTGATAATTTTATAGCAATTTTGACAGAGATCAATTTGCTTTTGCTGTCCATTGATATTGGTATACAGATGAATTGTTGAGTCGTTTATTTTACAGTTTTGACAGAGCATACATCTACCTCATTTCATTCTTATTCTTGTCCTAAGAAAAAAGGTCAAAAATAGTCAAAGTTTTATACTCTCATTATAGCATGATTAAGGTGTAAAGCAAGTAAAAAGATTGGGTTAGGGAGATTTCGAGAGAAGTTCTATAAGAAAATCTTTGCTTATGAGGGTAAGAAAAAATCCTATTTGCAGGGACAAAAAGGATTCTCGTTCATCAGTCAGGTTTTCCCTGCTGCTTTTTTATTAGTAAAGGAGTTCGTAGATCTCCATTGCAATCAAATCAATGCTATCAAAGGTATAGGTTTCACGCGCTTCAACATCGCGAAGGGTGAAGAGTGATCCATTTTCTTCGTCATAGCTGTATGCAACTTCTGCAACAACAACTCCTTCACGTTCAAAATTACGTTTTAGATTTCCGCCATCTTTTGTCATAGCTTCTAGGCGGTTGATGATTCTAACCAAATGTGATTCCATTATGATTCTCCTCCATTTCTTATCGTTACTATTTTACCATAAACCACGGGGACTTGACTAGAAAAAACTAAGATTTCTCGCTATTTCTCTTTTGCATAAAATTATTGGTGAAAATCAGTGAAAAATATTGAATTTTAATTCAAATCATGTTATAATCATACAATCTGATATTTAGAAAGCTGAGTTTATATGAATTTTTCCTTTTTACCAAAGTATTTACCTTATTTTAATTATGGTGCTCTTATCACTGTAGTGATTTCAATTCTGGTAGTCTTTTTCGGTACCATTCTAGGCGTCTTATTGGCCTTTGCTCAACGATCACGTTTTAAGCCTCTTGTCTGGTTTGCAAATGTCTATGTATGGATTTTCCGAGGAACACCGATGATGGTGCAAATTATGATTGCATTTGCCCTCATGCATATCGATGCGCCCACTATTCAAGTAGGGATTTTAGGTGTGGACCTTTCCCGCTTAATTCCAGGTATTCTGATTATCTCGATGAATAGTGGTGCCTATGTGTCTGAAACCGTTCGTGCAGGGATCAATGCAGTTCCTAAAGGACAATTGGAGGCGGCTTATTCCTTGGGTATTCGTCCCAAAAATGCCATGCGCTATGTCATTTTGCCACAGGCAATCAAAAATATTCTTCCAGCATTGGGAAATGAATTTATCACCATTATCAAGGATAGTTCTCTTTTGTCAGCGATTGGGGTGATGGAGCTGTGGAATGGGGCAACGACAGTAGCAACAACAACTTATTTACCGTTGACTCCCCTTTTATTTGCAGCCTTTTATTACTTGATTATGACTTCTGTTTTGACAGTAGCCTTGAAAGCATTTGAAAATTATATTGGACAAGGAGATAAGAAATAATGACAGAAACCTTGATAAAAATTGAAGGCTTGCATAAGTCTTTTGAAAAAAATGAAGTCTTGAAAGGGATTGACCTTGAGATTAAAAGAGGGGAAGTTGTGGTGATTATCGGTCCATCAGGTAGCGGGAAGTCAACCCTCCTTCGCTCGATGAATCTCCTTGAAGAAGCAAGTAGAGGTAAGGTTATCTTTGAAGGAGTTGATATCACAGATAAGAAAAATGACCTTTTTGCCATGCGTGAGAAAATGGGCATGGTATTCCAACAATTCAACCTCTTTCCAAATATGACGGTCATGGAAAATATCACCTTGTCTCCGATCAAGACCAAAGGTGAAAGCAAGGAAGTTGCGGAGAAAAGAGCACAGGAACTGTTAGAAAAAGTTGGTTTGCCAGATAAGGCGACGGCCTATCCTCAGAGTTTGTCAGGTGGTCAGCAACAACGGATTGCCATTGCACGTGGTTTGGCAATGGAGCCAGACGTTTTGCTCTTTGATGAGCCGACTTCAGCCCTAGACCCTGAGATGGTTGGAGAGGTTTTAGCTGTTATGCAAGACCTCGCCAAGTCAGGGATGACTATGGTGATTGTGACTCATGAAATGGGCTTTGCGCGTGAGGTGGCAGACCGTGTTATCTTTATGGCGGATGGAGTTGTTGTCGAAGATGGAACGCCTGAGGAGATTTTCGATCAAACAAAAGAACAACGGACCAAGGAATTTTTGAGTAAGATTTTGTAAGACCTCATTTTTAGAAGAAATGGAGTAGGCATCATGGCTTCCAGTAAAGAATATTTAGATTTTATTCTTGAACAGCTATCGGAACTAGGGGAGATAAGTTATCGTCCAATGATGGGAGAGTATATCCTTTATTATCGTGGGAAGATTATTGGGGGAATCTATGATAATCGTCTGTTACTTAAGCCTGTGAAGGTGGTTTTGGATCAACTGGGACAAACTAGGCTTGAACGTCCTTATGAAGGAGCTAAGGAAATGATTTTACTAGAAGACCTTGAAGACAAGTCATTTCTAGCGAGACTAATCAAGGATATGTATGAAGTTTTACCGGCTCCCAAGGTCAAAAAGAAAGCATGACAAGTTTACCTAGTATAAATAGGCACTAAAAGCTCGATAAGAGCTTTTTCTTATAGTTTCAAACTATAAGGTCTATTAGTCAAGAAGTGTTAGAATGACAAGTCATTTTTTGATATAATAGAAGATATTTGATAGAAAAGAGAAGAAATATGGCACAGATTATTGATGGGAAGGCTCTTGCAGCTAAGTTACAAGGACAGTTGGCTGAAAAGACAGCCAAACTAAAAGAAGAAACAGGTCTAGTTCCAGGCTTGGTGGTGATTTTGGTTGGGGACAATCCTGCCAGCCAAGTCTACGTTCGCAACAAGGAACGGTCAGCTCTTGCTGCTGGCTTCCGTAGTGAAGTTGTGCGAGTTCCAGAAACTATTACACAAGCGGAATTGTTGGACTTGATTGCTAAATACAATCAAGATTCAACTTGGCATGGGATTTTGGTTCAGTTACCTTTACCCAAACATATCGATGAAGAGGCGGTTTTATTAGCCATTGACCCAGAAAAGGATGTGGATGGTTTCCATCCCCTAAATATGGGGCGCCTTTGGTCTGGTCACCCAGTTATGATTCCTTCGACACCTGCAGGGATTATGGAGATGTTCCATGAGTATGGGATTGACCTGGAAGGTAAAAATGCGGTTGTTATCGGTCGCTCAAATATTGTTGGAAAACCGATGGCTCAGCTTCTTTTGGCTAAAAATGCAACAGTGACCTTGACCCACTCACGCACCCATCATCTTGCTAAGGTTGCTGCTAAGGCAGATATTCTTGTCGTTGCAATCGGTCGCGCTAAGTTTGTGACTGCTGACTTTGTCAAACCAGGAGCGGTTGTCATTGACGTTGGGATGAACCGAGATGAAAATGGCAAGCTTTGTGGAGATGTTGATTATGATGCTGTTGCACCACTGGCTAGTCACATTACACCTGTACCTGGTGGAGTTGGTCCTATGACGATTACCATGCTAATGGAGCAAACCTATCAGTCAGCGCTTCGAACACTAAACAAGGACTAGGAAAATGAAATTCGTATTTGACCTGGATGGAACGCTATCTTTTGACTACATGACCATAGACGAGGAGATTCAGCAGGTTCTTTTAAAGGCTGAAGATTATGGTCATGAGCTTGTGTTTGCATCAGCTCGCTCTTATCGGGATTGTTTGGGTTTATTAGGTTCCGAACTCAGTCAGCGCTTGGTCATAGGGTTGAATGGAGGCGTAGCCTATCATCTGGGGAAGGCTATCTTCGAAAGGAATCTCGATGCTAAAGTTTATCAGGCGCTAGTGGATTATTGCCAGACTTATAATCTCCCTTTCTTTGTAGATGATTGCTTTGACTATAGTGGTCAGATTGTGGAGAAGATTCCATTTTTCTCCAGTGTGGATCCCCTAAAGGTCGCTCGTCATCAGAAACTCGAGGACTTGGGTACTCCGATTAAGGTAGTCGTTTATATGGGTGACCATGAGGAGTTGCTTGATGATCTGCTTGGTCAGTTAGAAAGACTGGGGCAGGCTCATCTCTCCTATCATGCGCATGAAAAGTGTCTTTATGTCAACCCCTTAGATACTCACAAGGCTACAACAGTTGAAACGTTATGTGGGGAAAACTTCATCGCCTTTGGAAATGATCAAAACGATATTGAACTGTTTAAGACATCTCTTTATTCAGTTCAGATAGGAGACTTTGCTGGCCTTACTCCATATGCAGATGAAACGTTAGAGCTAAAAGGAGCTCCTTCTCCAGCAGTAGCAGCCAAAATCTTACAGACTTTTGCGGAATTTAAGGGAAAATAGTGTAGAAGGAGGTAGAACAAGGTTCGCCTTCTTTTTATGTAGAGTAATGCAGTCTATAAACTATAAATTTGAAGTTTGAAAAAGATATTAATGGAATTCAATTTGTAGTAGAAAGAATCTAGAATCGAAAGCTATTTTCATTGCAACTATTCCTTCTTAAATGACCCCTTCTTATATATCATTTTATTGGGTTAAATTAATGGAAAATAATTGCAATTTAAGGTGCGTTTTGATATATTTAATATATAAAATATATTATAAAACTTGGTACTTGTTTGTGTATTCAGAAGGAGGTTATTTTTTAAAATAAAGTAAACGCTTACTTTGTATCAAGAAAAAGAAATGAGGATTTTAATGAACAAAAGACTTTTTGATAAACGTTGTCATTATAGCATTCGTAAATTTGCAATAGGTGCGGCATCTGTAATGATTGGGGCTAGTATATTTGGTATTTCTGCTGTACAAGCTGAGGAGGTGGCTTCATCCAATGCTAAAACAGAAGAAACAACTGTTCATCAAGCTCAACCTTTAGATAAGCTTCCCGATGATGTGGCAGCTGCTATTGCAAAGGCTGATGAGAATGGTGGGCGTGAGTTTGTAAAACCAAAAGCTGAATCGGCAGAAGACAAAGTGACTAAGGATACAGAACCTACTACACCTACTAACGAGAGTAGTCGTGAATTGGTTAGTCCTAAAGGGGAAACTCCAAATAAAGTAGAAGAAGGAAACAAGGCTGATAACAAACAGAAATCTGAAGAGGCAAATCCAAAGCCTGTTGAATCTGCAGTAACAGCTGGAACAGAAGTGAAAGAGGATTCTAAAAAAACTTCTGAAAAGGACCAAGTGAAAGCAGACACAGAGATTAAACCTTCTTCTGAAAAATCGCAAGTGCTGTCTAGAGAGTCAAACAAAGCCGAAGTTGAAAAGGAAAAACAGCTATTATCGGAACGAAAACAAGATTTTAATAAAGATTGGTATTTTAAACTAAATGCCCAAGGAGATTTTTCAAAAAAAGATGTGGATGTTCATGATTGGTCTAAATTGAATCTTCCTCATGATTGGAGTATTTATTTTGACTTTGATCACAAGTCTCCCGCTCGTAATGAAGGTGGGCAGTTAAATGGTGGAACAGCTTGGTATCGTAAGACTTTCACATTAGACGAAGCAGACAAGAATAAGGATGTTCGTATCAATTTTGATGGGGTTTACATGGATTCAAAGGTCTATGTAAATGGTAAATTTGTCGGACATTATCCAAGTGGCTATAATCATTTTTCATATGATATCACAGAATTTTTAAACAAGGATGGTAGTGAAAATTCAATTACTGTTCAAGTGACCAATAAGCAACCAAGTAGTCGTTGGTATTCAGGAAGTGGGATTTATCGTGATGTAACCCTTAGTTATCGTGATAAAGTCCATGTTGCCGAAAATGGTAATCATATCACTACTCCAAAACTTGCTGAGCAAAAAGAAGGGAATGTTGAAACACAGGTTCAAAGTAAGATTAAAAATACGGATAAGAAGGCTGCTAAAGTCTTTGTAGAACAACAAATTTTTACTAAGGAAGGTAAGGTTGTTTCAGAATTAGTCCGCTCTGAAACGAAGAATTTAGCAGAAAATGAAACTGCAGATTTCAGACAAACAATCCTAGTTAATAAACCAACTCTTTGGACGACAAAAAGTTATCATCCTCAACTGTATGTGTTGAAAACAAAGGTTTATAAAGAAGGTCAACTAGTTGATGTAACAGAAGATACATTTGGTTACCGTTATTTCAATTGGACTGCTAAGGAAGGTTTCTCTCTAAATGGTGAACGCATGAAATTCCACGGAGTAAGTATTCACCATGACAATGGAGCCTTGGGGGCAGAAGAGAATTATAAGGCTACCTATCGTAAATTAAAACTCTTGAAAGATATGGGGGTTAACTCTATTCGAACAACCCACAATCCAGCGAGTCCTCAGTTGCTTGATGCTGCAGCTAGTTTAGGTCTTTTGGTTCAAGAGGAAGCTTTTGATACTTGGTATGGTGGCAAGAAGACTTACGACTATGGACGGTTCTTTGATCAAGATGCAACTCATCCGGAGGCTAAGAAGGGTGAGAAGTGGTCTGATTTTGATCTCAGAACAATGGTAGAACGTGATAAGAACAATCCGTCTATCGTCATGTGGTCTCTTGGAAATGAGGTAGAGGAGGCAAATGGTAGTCCTCGTTCTATCGAAACTGCTAAACGCTTGAAGGCAGTTATCAAAGCGATTGATACTGAGCGTTATGTAACCATGGGGGAAAACAAATTTAGTCGTGCGGCGACAGGTGATTTCTTGAAACTCGCAGAAATTATGGATGCTGTCGGTATGAACTATGGTGAACGTAATTATGATGCTGTTCGTAGAGCGCATCCAGACTGGCTCATTTATGGTTCTGAAACTTCTTCAGCTACTAGGACGCGTGATTCTTATTATAACCCTGCTCAAATCCTTGGACATGACAATCGTCCAAATCGTCACTATGAACAATCTGACTATGGTAATGACCGTGTTGGATGGGGAAGAACAGCTACTGAATCATGGACTTTTGACCGTGATCGTGCTGGCTATGCTGGACAATTTATCTGGACAGGAATTGACTATATTGGAGAACCGACTCCATGGCATAACCAAGATAGTACACCTGTCAAGAGCTCTTACTTTGGTATTATTGATACAGCTGGTTTACCAAAGAATGATTTCTACCTTTACCGTAGTGAATGGTATAGTGCTAAAGAAAAGCCAACTGTTCGCATTTTACCACATTGGAACTGGACTGAAGAGACCCTTAAGGATCGCAAGATGCTGATTGATGGAAAGGTTCCAGTTCGTACCTTCTCAAATGCTGCAAGCGTCGAATTGTTCTTAAATGGAGAGTCGCTTGGTAAAAAGGAATTTACTAAGAAAAGGACAGAAGATGGACGTCCATATCATGAGGGAGCTAAACCAAGTGAATTGTATCTTGAGTGGCTTGTGAAATACCAACCAGGCACACTGACTGCGATTGCTCGAGATGAAAATGGCAACGAAATTGCGCGTGATAGTGTGACAACTGCTGGGGAGCCAGCAAGAGTTCGTCTGACTAAAGAAGAGCATGTTATCACTGCAGATGGAAAGGACCTATCCTACATCCATTATGAAATTGTTGATGGCGATGGTAATGTGGTTCCTACAGCTAACAATCTTGTTCATTTCAATCTTCATGGTCAGGGACAAATCGTTGGTGTGGATAATGGAGAACAAGCTAGTCGTGAACGCTACAAAGCTCAAGCAGATGGAACATGGCAAAGACGTGCTTTCAATGGTAAAGGGGTTGTCATTGTAAAATCAACAGAAAAAGAAGGTAAATTTACTCTTTATGCAGATTCTGCTGGTTTGACATCTGATAGCGCAACGGTCGCAACGGTGTCTGGTAAGAAAGAAAATCGTCACTTTGTAGCCTTTGCTCCTGTAAAAGCAACAACTGATGTGACGACAAATCCTGAATTACCTCAAACAGTAACAGCTATTTATAGTGACGGTAGTGTTGAGGAAAAGACTGTAACTTGGGAAATGCCATCTGACTTGCTTACAAGCGCAGGTGAGAAAAAAGTATCTGGACGTGTAGAAGGTTTGGAAACTAAAGCTGAGGCACTTGTTAAAGTGATTGCTTTAGATAGATGGTTACCAAAAGTTGCTACAGTCCCAGTTGGAACGAATGCGGCTGATTTGGATAAAACGGTCACAGCTGTTCTGACAGATGGTAGCTTGATTGATACTGATGTTGTTTCTTGGACCTTGAAAGACCCTGCTGCTTTGAACAAGGAAGGTGGACGTACGGAGGCTACTGGTAAATTGGTAGATGACGACCGTGAAGTGACTGCAACCTTTATCGCAAGTAGTAAGGAAACAACAAGTAGCATTACAGGACTTACTGTTGGGGATAAAGCTCTTGAGAATTTTGAGTCTGGCAAGACCTATTACCGTGTATCCCTTCCTTACACTGCAACTATTCCAAGTGTTGGAACTCAGACTACCGGATATCAAGTAACTGTTCAGCAAGCTTCTGCTGATAATGGTTATCAGGCTTCTGTCTTCTTGAGTGACCAAAAGGGTGATTTGGTTCAAACTTACTTAATTCAGTTTGTGAAGGAAGCTCCTGCTTTGAAACGTTTGGAAGTGGTTGTAGAAGGAAAAGAAACTGCCACTGAAGATCAAGTATTAACTTATCACGTCATTGGTCGTTATGAGGATGGTTCACAAACAGAGTTTTCGGCTTCAGATATTCACTTAGAAGCTAAATCATCTGATGGGGGACATCTTGAGGTGAATGGTCAGAATCTATTGCTCTATACTAAGGGAAGAGTGACTTTGACACCTCGAATCGATAATCAAACAGAGAAAACAGAATCTGTAACCACTGAAGTGGAGATTAAAGAAAATAAAGTCAGCAAGAAGATTGTGAAACTTCATCCTGTGTCTGTTTCTACAGATATCAATCAGCAACCGAATCTACCTAAAGAAGTTGGAGCAGAATTTGATAAGGGCTTGCCACGCAAAGTATCTGTAGCTTGGGATAAGGTAGATGAAAAAGAGTTGGGGCACTATCATAGCTTTACGCTTAAAGGACATGTGGAAGGCACAGATATTGAAGCTCAAGCGACTGTAACGGTTGAAGGATTGCAAGTTGCAGAGGAAATCAGTCTCACAGTACCTAAGGGTGAGACGGTTCAATTGCCAGCTAATGTCCGGGCTTACCATTCTAACGGAACAACTATCTACAAAGATGTTGTTTGGGATCAGGTTCCAGCCAACTTTAGTCAAACTGAAGGGGTCTATGAAATCAATGGTCGTTTAGTAGGTAGCAATCTGACAACTAAAGCTCATGTTCGAGTGTCTAGTCAAGTGGTTGCTGGAAATAATATCTCTAAACAATGGACAGGTTCACAATTACCAGCTGCCATTGTATCCAATACAGGAGGAGATGACACAGCCAACACCTTGAACGATTTGACTGTATCAAGAACGCCATCAGATGCTAAAAATAGATGGACTACTTGGAGAACAAATACTGATAATGACTGGGCTTCTATCTTATTTGGTAATTCAGGAGACTTGACGAAGCGTTTTGTCAACAATTTGTCGGTTGATTTCTATACTGATGGAGCAATTGGTCTTCCAAAAGAATATGTAGTTGAATATTATGTAGGTAAAGAAATTCCAGATTTACCAAGTGATGTCAGTCATGCGCAACGAGATAGCAATCATCCATTTAATAATCCAGACAATTGGAAAGCAGTTGAAAACTTACATGCTCCAAGTCAGCTGTCTGCAACTCAAACCAATCACTTCACATTTGACAAGGTCGAAACCTACGCTGTTCGTATTCGTATGAAGAAAGCAGATGGAACATCAGGTGTTGGTCTGACAGAGCTAACTGTGCTTGGAAACAAGGTCTTAAGTGAAACAAGTTCAGAGATTTCTATCAAGGTAGATGGCAAGGATCTTGAACATTTTAATCCATCTAAGACAGATTACTATATCCCTCAATCTAGCAAAGAAATCACAGCAACAGCTAGCAATAATGGTTTGGTAACAGTTGTTCCTGCAACAAGTCCAAAAGGTGCAACACGTCTCATCTTGAAAGCAGAAGATGGTACGGTGTTGAAAGAATATCGAATTTTCCGCAATGATGAGAGAGAAACTAGTCAACCTCTTGCTGCAGAAAACAGTGCTAAAATCTTGAATGTTGGAGACAATCTTCAACTTCCTTCAGAAGTAAGTGTTTATTATCCAACTTCAACTAATTGGACTACAGATAAACTTGCAGTGAAGTGGGATGCTATTCCTGAACATGAGACAGAGCATGAGGGAACATTTGAAGTTACCGGTCATGTCATTGGTACAAATCTAACGACTAAAATGCAGGTGACAGTTGTTTCTAAAGGCAATCAAGTTATTTCAGAAAATCCAAGCAACAATGAAACTGATTCTAAAGCCTTTGCTTCGACAACGAACGATACTCAAGCAGCTTCACATGATCGAATTTTCTATATCAATGATGGAAAATACAATGAAGATGGACGTTGGACAAACTGGTCTCGTACTCCGAAAAATCAAGAAACTTCTGTTGGATTACTCTTTAAGAAGGATGGAAAAATTGCTTCTCAATCTATTGGGAAAGTAGCCATTCAGTTCTTTAAAGATAGTGGCACAGATGCTCCAGAGAAAATGGTTCTAGAAAGATATATTGGTCCTGCTTTTACAGAACCAAGTACGATTTCTCGTTACGAAGAAAATGCCGATCATCCATTTAACAAGGCAGAAAATTGGGCACCAATTTCTTACAAAGCTTCTGGAGAATTAGTAGCTGGTAAACCAATCGAGTTTAACTTTGAACCGGTTCAAACGACAGCTATTCGTGCGCGCATGACTCGTAAGGCTACCACCAATGGTCTTGCACTTGTAGAATTTACAGCCTACTCTGCAGGCAAGGGATCAGAAGTGGAAACACCATCAGCGACTATTTCGATCGACGGAAAAGCATTGGAAAACTTTGATCCAAATGTGACAGATTACACTCTAACAACAATGGGTTCAAAACCAAAAGTCACTGCAACAACTAGTGGACATGGAGTAGTTACAGTTGTAGATTCTGGAAATGCCAATCTTCCAACACTGGTTCGTCTTGTTTCCAAAGATGGAAATCTGGTGAAAGAATATCGTTTACACTTTAAGTTTACCTTCCAAACAACACCAACAGAAGGCGTTAAGAACTTAGTAGCAGAAACTCCAAGTTTGGAAATTGAAAAGACTCCGCTTCCGTTTAAAGAAGTTATTCGTGAAAACCCTGAACTTGCTCAAGGTCAACGTCGTATCGTTTCTGAAGGACAAGATGGAGAAAAAGTTGACTATATTCAAGTTTTGGGTACTACTAGAAGTCTTGTTCATTCTGAAGAAAGAAAGGCTCGGGATCGCATTGTTGAAGTAGGAGTGAAAGCATCTATTTCAAGTAGTAAAGGCGAGGAGCCAGCTCCAGTCAATGAAGTTCCAGAATTCAAAGGAGGTGCTAACTTTGTAGAAGCAGCAGTCAATGAAGTTCCAGAATTCAAAGGAGGTGCTAACTTTGTAGAAGCAGCAGTCAATGAAGTTCCAGAATACACAGGAACTCTTGCTACTGTAGGAGATCAAGCGGCACCAAGCGTTGAGAAACCTGAATTTAAGGGTGGCGTTAATGCTGTAATGGCTCTAGAACATAAACTTCCAGAGTATCATGGTGTTCTAGCCACGGTAGGAAATGAGGAAGCGCCTATTCTTGAAAAACCAGATTATCCAGTAGAGCTATTAGCTCATGACCAGACTATAAAACCAAATGTTTCAGTAGTAAAAGAAGAGCAAAATAGATTACCAGAAACAGGTGAGGGAGAATCTGAAACAGCTATTTTCTTGGCAGGTGTTAGCTTGGCCTTGTCAGCAGCCCTATTAACTGCAAAACGAAAAGAGGATTAGTTTGTGCGTCTAATGCTATCCTATTGGTATAGCTTGGTCGATGATAAAAAATCACATCGATAAATGAGTTGAAGAGATGGAGAGGACCGATTAGGCCTCTCCGTCTTTACTAGTAAAAATGGAATCGTTTACTTTCGTGTTTGGATGAAAGGAGATAAGATAAAGATGGATAAAAATTTTTTCAATAAACGTTGTCATTACAGTATTCGTAAATTCGCTATTGGAGTAGCTTCTATTATGATTGGTGCCAGTATCTTTGGTGTTAATTTAGTAGAGGCAGCAGAAACAGGTAGTGTAGGAGATAAAGAGGGAACTATAACTCAAGCTCAGCCATTGGAAAAGTTACCTGATGAACTTGCAGCAGTTTTGAAGAAAGCAGAAGAAAATGCTGGGAAGGAAGATAGCTCGACAGTTGGAAATGGAGAAACTACAGGAACGATTGGTTCTACTGATTCGACAAATAATCTTAAACCAGCTGAAGCACCTGGAATTCCAGAGAATGAAACAAAGCCGTCTGAAGCCATGAGTGGAGGACAAAATGATAAAGAAATGGCTAAACCTAGTCAACCAATTACACCTGAAACTCCAAAAGTAGAGCAAACAGGTGATGGAACAGTTGAATTGGCAGATCAATTCACTGCAAGTAAACCAGCTAGCGAAGACAGCATTGTGGCTGCCAGCAAGAGCGCAGACTATCTCAAGAAAGAGTACAAGGTCTTCCCAACTCCACAAAAAGTGACTTATGGAGAAGGAGTCACAGCCCTTCGTAAGCAAGTCAATCTGGTCATGGGCGATCAACTCGATATCTATACTCGCAATCGCTTGAAGAGTGTCTTGCAGGACAATCAAGTATCTTATACAACTGGTAAGGCAGCAATCGCTGGCGCAACCAATATCTATCTTGGAGTGCATGGACAAGGTTCACAAGCAGAGCAAAACTTGTCCAATGTTTCAGCAGGTCTCTTTGACAAGATCGATGCCTATGCCTTGAGCATCAAGGATAATTCGATTTCCATCGTCGGAAAAGACACAGATGCGGTCTTTTATGGTTTGACAACCTTGAAACATATGCTCAAGGAAAGTCAAGTGCCAGTCCTTCGCAATGTGACAGTGGAAGATTACGCTGAAATCAAGAACCGTGGGTTTATCGAAGGTTACTATGGAAATCCATGGTCTAATGAAAATCGTAAAGAATTGATGCGTTATGGAAGTGAATTGAAGTTAACTCAATACTATTTCGCACCAAAAGATGATCCATACCACAATAAGAAATGGCGTGAACTTTACCCAGAAGAAAAACTGGCTGAAATCCGAGAACTTGCACGTGTCGGTAATCAAACGAAAACACGTTATGTTTGGACCATCCATCCATTTATGAACAATCGTATCCGCTTTGGCAATGAAGCGCATTACCAGGCTGATCTTGCAACCATAAAGGCTAAGTTTACTCAGTTGTTGGACGTGGGAGTGCGTGAATTTGGTGTGCTTGCAGATGATGCACCAAGCCCAGTTGGTGGTTACCATAGTTATGTTCGCTTGATGAAGGATATCACAAATTGGTTGACTGAAAAACAAACAACATACAGTGGTCTCCGTAAAGATATGATTTTTGTTCCTGCCTGGTACATGGGGCAAGGAACTGAAGCTGAACTTCGAACCTTGAATGAACATCTTCCTGAAAATGTCCATTTAACTCTTACTGGTGGAAAGGTCTGGGGGGCTGTTGACCAAACATTCTTAACGAACTTAAAGAAAAATTTAACAGAAGGTGGTAAGACTTACCGTCCAATTCAGTTCTGGATTAACTGGCCATGTAATGATAATACAAAACCCCACCTAATTCTTGGAGGTGGTGAAAAATTCTTACATCCAAATGTTGATTTATCACTTGCACAAGGAATTATGCTAAATCCAATGCAACAATCTGAAGCATCTAAAGTGGCACTTTTTGATATGGCTCAGTATGGATGGAAACAATGGAGAAGTGTAGAAGAAGCAGAACAAATCAACGATATGGCTTTTAACTATGTAGTTAATGATCATTTTGAAGAAAGCAGTGTTTCGAAGGCTTTTCGAGAACTCGGAAAACACATGCGCAATCAAAATAGACCTCCCCATGTCACTAAATTAGAAGAGTCTGTAGAATTGGCTCCAAAATTGACAGAATTCTATAACAAACTCAAATCTGGTCAAAATCTGGATACTGAAAGAAAAGAGTTGAGGGAAATTTTTGCTGGTTTGAAAGCCAATGCTCTATTACTTAAAGAAAAAGGTGATCAGAAATTAATCGAACAAATTCACTATTGGTTAGAGAATACAGTAGATCAAATGAACGCGCTTGAAGCTTTCCTAACAGCTACAGAAGGTCTTACTGAAAAGAATGATGCCAAGGTGTGGGAGTATTATCAGGCCGGAGTCAAACATTATGACCAGTCAGTTAAGTATGCCTTCTTTTACGTTGACCATTATGAATACGCAGAATTTGGTGTCCAACATATTCGACCATTTATCAATAATCTCAAAGAATACTTAGCCTTACATATCCAAGCAATGTTGAATCCAGATAAATTTGTGACAACATTTATTACGAATCGTGCTGGAATAGAAGGCGGATTGAAAGAAGTCACAGATGGTGACTTTGATACACATGTGATTGCCAAAACAACCATTGTGATTGAGAGAGGCGATTATGTAGGCTTGCGCTTTAATAAGGCAATTAAAATACACAAATTAGGTTTCGCTACGGGTACTAATACGGCCGATAATTATACCTTTAGTAATGCTCTTGTTGAATATCAAAATGAACATGGAGAATGGGTAGCCATAACGAGCCCCGCTTATACTGGTAGAGAACGTATTCTGGAATTTAATGACCTCGATATCACAGCTCAAGCTGTTCGTATGATAGCAACAGCTAAGAAGGATAATGCTTGGCTTGCCATGCGTGAAATTGCTGTTAACAGACCCCTAGAATTGGGTAGTAAGAAGGTTAGGGGCACTATTAGTTTAAGTCCAAACCTTGTTTACAAATATGGAACAAGTGTTGTTCAGATGCAAGATGGTCGAGAAAACACAGAATCCATGATGGCACATGTTGATCAGACCAATGTCACACCAGCGCAAGCCTGGGTACAAATGGACTTAGGTGGACTGCACAAAGTAAAACGAGTTCATCTGATGCAAGGGGAACGAGACAAACTAGCATCTGGTGTCATCGAATATTCTGCAGATGGTACAAATTGGACAACGCTTCAAAATTTATCAGGGCAACGAACTTCTGATATTGTGCAAGAATTTACAACTCGTTTTGTTCGCATTCGCAATACACGAACCTTAAATAAGTGGTGGAGAATTGCGGAATTTACAGTAGATGTCAATAGTCCAAATCTTGACTTAACGGACACCAACGTAGACGCCTTGAAGGAAACACCAGTAGTGGATAGCTTGGGCAGTTACGAGCTTCAAATTCCAGCTGGGACCAAACTCCCTGCTCATAGCTATCTAGGTAT
>NZ_JAHZPH010000012.1:0-9251 GCF_019929365.1 Streptococcus oralis
AAAGCTCATCTTCATCTCCCGATTGAAACAGTCACTCCCCTGACTGTTTCAACATCCCAAGACATAATCTCTGGAAGTCGGCTAAAGTCATGTTTAAAGTGAGAGTCATTGAGCTTGCGAATGACGGTTGAAGTTGAAATGGACAGCTGATGAGCGATATCGGTCATAGAAGTTTTTTCAACTAGTTTTTGAGCAATGATAGCACTTTAAACGGCGTTTTTAAGGAGAATTCTAGTAGGCATGCCAGTCGTTTCAGGGGAAGGAATCTTAGACGGTTTTTGAAAATCATATTTCTTCAGTGATTTCCTTGTGAGTATCCATATTGATGATATCTAGAATCTGGATATTAGGGTCTTTAATGTCTAGTAATTTTGTGATAAAATGTAATGGTTCCATAAGATTCTTTCTAATGATGGTTTGATCGCTTTTCATTATAGATCTTATGGGACTTTTTTCTACAACAAAATAGGCTCCATAATATCTATAGGGGATTTACCCACTACAAATATTATAGAGCTTCTTCTTTTAGCGCTTGTATAAAAATTGAAAGTTCTATAATGAAGTTAGCCAGCCAACTTTCCTAAAAATGAGCTGGTTCAACTAGTCTATGTTGTTAAATGAAATCTAGTTATAGGCATAAGAAAACACCTCTGTGTTATACTTGTTGTTCACCACAAACACAAGAAAGGCACAGAGATGCAAAACAATTATACTACAAAAGCTAAACACTTGACAATCCATAACCGTCGTTTGATCGAACGATGGAAAAATGAAGGAAAATCAAATAGAGAAATCGCCTCTCTACTTGGAAAAGCTCCTCAGACCATCCACAATGAAATCAAGCGTGGTACAGTCCTACAATGTATGGAAAGGGACGTTTCAAAGCGAAAAACTACTATCTACTGGCCTTGACGGATCAAAGGAGCAGACACCAAATCATTCGATCAATTCCAAATAAAATCGCTGAGTCTGTCAATCAGGCTCTAAAACTCATCTTAAGACAACACAAGATTCTTTCCATCACGGCAGATAATGGAGCCGAATTCAACCGCTTGTCTGATGTGTTTTCTAAGGAGCATATCTACTATGCACACCCCTATGCCTCTTGGGAAAGGGGAACCAATGAGAATCACAACAGGCTCATTCGTAGATGGTTACCTAAAGGAACCAAGAAAACGACTCCCAAAGAAGTCGCCTTCATTGAAAACTGGATCAATAACTATCCTAAAAAATGCTTGGACTACAAGTCTCCCAGAGAAGACTGATTACTGGCTAACTTGAACTTGAAATTTAGCCTTGTATAAAAATTTAAGAAAAATGGAAAATTTTTTTATAAAAGCCTTTACAAAAAAAAAATAAAGTGGTATAATTAAATTATAAACAAGTGCAAACGTTTTCGTAAAACGTTTGCCTAAATAAAATAAAGGAGATTTGAATGATGAAAGCTACATTCAAAAATGTCTTGTCTTTCGAGTTTTGGCAGAAATTCGGTAAGGCTCTAATGGTGGTTATCGCCGTTATGCCAGCGGCTGGATTGATGATCTCAATCGGTAAATCAATCGTGATGATTGACCCCAATCTTGCTCCTCTAGTGATTACAGGTGGAATCCTTGAGCAAATTGGTTGGGGGGTTATCGGTAACCTTCATATTTTGTTTGCCCTTGCTATTGGGGGAAGCTGGGCAAAAGAACGTGCAGGTGGTGCATTTGCAGCTGGGCTTGCCTTTATCTTGATTAATCGTATCACAGGTACTATCTTTGGAGTTACAAGTGATATGCTGAAAAACCCTGAGGCTATGGTCACTACTCTCTTTGGTTCTTCTATCAAGGTGGCAGATTACTTTATCAGTGTTCTTGAAGCACCAGCATTGAACATGGGGGTCTTCGTAGGGATTATCTCAGGTTTTGTAGGGGCAACTGCCTATAACAAATACTACAACTACCGTAAACTTCCTGATGCCCTTTCATTCTTCAATGGTAAACGTTTCGTACCATTCGTTGTCATCCTTCGTTCAGCTATTGCAGCAATTGTACTTGCAGCTTTCTGGCCAGTAGTTCAAACAGGTATCAATAACTTTGGTATTTGGATTGCCAACTCACAAGAAACTGCTCCAGTTCTCGCACCATTCTTGTATGGTACTTTGGAACGTTTGCTCTTGCCATTTGGTCTTCACCACATGTTGACAATCCCAATGAACTATACAGCTCTTGGTGGAACATACGAAATCCTTACTGGTGCAGCTAAAGGAACTCAAGTATTTGGTCAAGACCCACTATGGCTTGCCTGGGTAACAGACCTTGTTAACCTTAAAGGTTCAAATGCTGACCAATACCAACACCTTCTTACAACTATCACTCCAGCTCGTTTTAAAGTTGGTCAAATGATCGGTTCATTCGGTATCTTGATGGGTATCATCGTTGCTATCTACCGCAATGTTGATGCTGACAAGAAACACCAATACAAGGGTATGATGATTGCGACAGCCCTTGCAACATTCTTGACAGGGGTTACTGAACCTATCGAGTATATGTTTATGTTTATCGCAACACCTCTTTACCTAGTGTATGCTCTTGTTCAAGGTGCTGCCTTTGCTATGGCGGATATTGTTCACCTTCGTATGCACTCATTCGGTTCAATTGAATTCTTGACTCGTACTCCGCTAGCTATCAACGCTGGTCTTGGTATGGATATCATTAACTTTATCTGGGTAACTGTCCTCTTTGCAGTCATCATGTACTTCATTGCCAACTTCATGATTAAGAAATTCAACTATGCAACTCCAGGACGTAACGGAAACTATGAAACTGCTGAAGGAGCATCAGAAGATGCAGCTCCAGGAGAAACAAAAGTTGCAGCGGCTTCTCAAGCTGTAAATATCATTAACCTTCTTGGTGGTCGTGCAAACATCGTAGATGTAGATGCATGTATGACTCGTCTTCGTGTAACTGTTAAGGATGCAGATCGTGTTGGTACTGAGGAACAATGGAAAGCAGAAGGCGCTATGGGGCTTGTCATGAAAGGACAAGGTGTCCAAGCTATCTACGGACCAAAAGCTGACGTATTGAAATCTGATATCCAAGATATCCTTGACTCAGGTGAGGTAATTCCTGAAACTCTTCCAAGCCAAATGACAGAAGCTCAAAAAAATACTGTACATTTTAAAGGTGTAACTGAGGAAGTTTACTCAGTAGCTGACGGTCAAGTTATTGCCTTGGAACAAGTGAAAGATCCAGTCTTTGCTCAAAAAATGATGGGTGATGGTTTTGCAGTAGAACCAGCAAATGGAAACATTGTATCTCCAGTTACAGGTACTGTATCAAGTATCTTCCCAACAAAACATGCACTTGGACTTGTTACTGAATCAGGTCTTGAAGTACTTGTTCATATTGGTTTGGATACTGTAAGCCTTGAAGGAAAACCATTTACTGTTCACGTTTCTGAAGGACAAAAGGTTGCAGCAGGTGATCTTCTTGTTACAGCTGACTTGGATGCTATCCGTGCAGCAGGTCGTGAAACATCAACAGTGGTTGTCTTTACAAATGGTGATGCTATCAAATCAGTTAAATTAGAACAAACAGGTTCTCTTGCAGCTAAAACAGCAGTTGCTAAAGTAGAATTGTAATATACTTGAGGTTGGAAGCTGTTTTCCAACCTCTTGTTTTAGGAGAAAAGCATGAAATTTCTAACACTCAATACCCACAGTTGGATGGAGAAGAAAGCAGAGGAAAAATTCCAGCTCTTACTCCAGGATATTCTTGAAAAAGACTATGATTTGATTTGCTTCCAAGAAATCAATCAAGAAATTACTTCGCCTGAGGTAGAGGTTGATCATCTTTATCAAGCTTTGCCAGCGGCAGAACCCATTCATCAGGACCACTATGTACGACTCCTGGTTGAAAAATTGGCTGAGAAAGGGAAAAACTACTACTGGACTTGGGCTTACAATCATATCGGCTATGACCGCTACCATGAAGGTGTAGCCATCTTATCCAAAACACCTATTAAGGCGCGTGAAATTTTAGTGTCTGATGTAGATGACCCAACGGACTACCATACTCGTCGTGTTGCCTTGGCGGAGACAGAAGTTGAAGGTAAGGAGCTTGCTCTTGCAAGTGTCCATCTCTCTTGGTGGGATAAAGGTTTCCAAGAAGAATGGGCACGATTTGAGGCTGTACTAAAAGAGTTGAACAAACCTCTGATTTTAGCAGGTGATTTTAATAATCCAGCTGGTCAGGAAGGCTATCAAGCGATTTTAGTTAGCCCATTAGGATTACAAGATGCATTTGAAGTCGCGAAAGAAAGAAGTGGTAGCTATACAGTGCCACCAGAAATTGATGGTTGGAAAGGCAACACCGAACCACTTCGAATTGACTATGTCTTTACGACTAAAGAGTTAGAAGTTGAAAGCTTGCATGTAGTCTTTGATGGTCAGAATAGTCCACAAGTCAGTGACCACTATGGTTTGAACGCGATATTAAATTGGAAATAAAAGAAAAAAATGAAAGGGAGCGATTCCTTTCATTTTTTTACAAAAATCCCTATAATTACTATTTTGGAGAAGAAGTTTTTTGTATATTTGTATATTATGAGGAAATATCCACAAATAAGTTTTTAAAAATTTACGGTCAAAAAATCGCTAATATTAACTATTTATGATAGAATGAAAATAATGAAATAAAAGGAGGACTGGAATGTTTTTTCAGGATAGAAAGATAAAATATTCAATCCGCAAATTGTCAGTTGCTACTGTATCCCTTGCGATTGGATTTTTGTTTGCGCCTGCGGCGCTTGGAGCCGCTCAAGTAGCTCAAGCTGATGAGCTTACGGCTACTGAACAAGTGGAGAATAAAGCAGAGAGTCAGGTCTCGGTGGGCTCTTCTACAATAGAGCAAGCAGAGCCTCAGAAAGAAAAGCAAGTTACTTTGAAATCTTCTGAATCTGCGGTAGCAGAGACAAGTCAAGCGACAGATTCGACTGCTTTTAAAAATGCTCAGCTAGCTACAGGCACGAGCCAGCTAGCTACAGGCACGAGCCAGCCAGCTGCAGCCACTGCTCAACCAGCATCAGCAAATGCAAGTCTAAACAAGAGCGCTTTAGAGAACTACCTCAAAAACTTGCGCAGCAAGGACTTTTCAAGTAAGACAGACGATAGTCTAGAAATCTTGAATGGCGTAATGACGGCTGCTGATGGTGTGCTTCAAACTGCAACAAAGCAAGAAGAAATTGATAAGGTTTATCGCAATCTCGTGAACTTTGTCAATTCTGGTCTTCGTGATAAAAATCCGAAGTTCATCCCAGATCAGGATAAAACTCCTCGCTCAGCACTTTATGAGTTTGAAAGTGCTACACCAGGAAAAACAACTCCGCTTGCTCTGAACTACTTGAAGCCAGAAGATACAAAAATCTACAAAAAGGGCGATAAAGTAAAGGCCATCCAGCCAACTGAAACAACTTATGTAGAGTATGATGGAAGTGGTAGATGGACCTTTAAGGGCTATGACCATGATAGTCAGGTGATTGGCAAAGATGATGTTTTCTTCACAGGTAAGTGGGAATTTACGCCGACACCATACAAGGCTACCTATAGAGCGGTTAATGGCTCACCTGGAAAAACTCCGCCACCTTATGTTGCAAACTGGAGTCCAGAAGATAGAAGAAGATTTGCTGAGGGTGAAGTAGTAAAAGCACAAGAATTTCACTATGTTTTTTATACTTCAGAAGAATTTCCTAACCGAAAAGGCTATTGGGCTTTGACTGGCTTTGATGCTCCAAGTAAAGTGGCAAACAATGGCGATGTAGAGTTCGTAGGAACTTGGAAATACTTTGAGGATGTCACTGTATCCTACAAACCTATGAACCAGCACGATTTTGAGAATTTTTATCATTTACCAAGTAGTCCTAAGACCTCACGTGACGAATATAAATTACCTCTTCCTAAGGAGATAAAAGATCTAGAAAGTAAGCTATACGATTACAAGCTTTCTCTCAATCAGTTTGATAAACGAGATGAGCATTTACCTCAAGATATACTGGACACGGTAGCTGCTTTGCTCCGCTATGATGAAACTCAAAATCTCTACAAACCCTTCTATGATGCGGAAAATGAAGGAAATTGGACCTTTGAGGAAGATGTAGTAGATTTAACCTTCAGTCGTGAACTAGAGCGGGCGGCTACATATGGGGAAATACCAAAAGTTACAATACCATTGGAGTTTGTATTTAAAGGGGTTCCTCGGAAACCGACTTACGAGTTTCTCAGTGGAACGGCTGGCAAAGCACTACCTGCTGAGATCAATAATCTGAAGCCGGTAGATATGCCTGAATGGGAGTATGCAAAGAGAAAGCAATACCCGAAAGGTGAGATGGTTCAGTCTGTTAGACCGACTCAAGAGTCCTACTATGATGCAGTTAACAAGGGTACCTGGACCTTTACAGGCTACGATTTTACTGAAAAACCAGTAAGTGAGTGGGATCATAAGGGATGGAACCTTAAGTTTACAGGTACTTGGACTTTTGTAGCGGATAAGTACTCAGAAAACTATGAGTTTGTTAGCTCAGATCCTAGTCGATCTCTACCAGCTGCAGTTAAGGCCTTGATGCCAAGTAATACAAATACTTACGATAATGGCGAAACTGTATTTGCGGAATATCCACGTGAGACGACCTACATGGACTTTGATAACGAGGGTACTTGGAAATTTGATGGCTATGACGCTAATAGCAAGGTAGTTAATCAAGATAAAGTTCTCTTTACAGGTAAATGGTCTTTCACACCACACAGAGATAAGACTGTTTCCTTTGACTTTGTCAGTGATACCCCAGGGAAGGCTATTCCGGATGATCTGAAGGCACAAATTCCAGCTTCTATCACGACTTCTCCGAAAGATTATTCTGATAATGTTAGATATGTCATTGAAAGTTTCTATACATACACAGATGATGATAATGATGGTACTTGGAAGTTTATTGCTCCTAAGAAGATAGAAAAACCATCTGATGATGAGGACTCTACTTACACACTCCACTGGGTCTTTGAACCGACTAAGCATAGTGTCTACTATGACTTCTATACAGATTCAAAAGATGATTCTGGTCAAACGATCTATCCGCCATCAACTTTGTATGATCTAATCACTTATGAAAGAGAATTTGTCAAGGGTGAAAAAGCTCGTGTTAAAATGCCATCTAAAACAAGATTTGAGGATCCTGATGGCAGAGGGACTTGGGTATTTGATGACTACTATGAAGATGACAATACGACTATTTCCTCACGTGTGAAAACAGTAGGGACAGAAGATGTTCGCTTCAGAGGAAGATGGATCTTGGTTCCCACCAATCAGTCTGATATGATCTACAGAGTGGAGTATAAATTCACTAACTCGACTCCTGCGTACCCTCTTCCAAATAAGATTCGCGATATGCTTCCAGCTGGTACTGATTTCGTTGCACGAGCTGACGATTACAAAGATGCAAGCAAACTTGACACCACCACAGTAACTGTTCCGACAGGTACTTGGATCTTCCATGGTTTTGATGCGGATAAATACGGAAAAGCTATTGCAGGTACGAAAGTGAAGACCATCACAGGATCTTGGAGCTTTACGCCAAATGGTGTAGACTATCAGTTCCAATCAACTAATCCTGCTTTCGCATTACCAGATCATATCACCAAGTTGACTCCGAAAAATCCTTATGATTACAAGTTATATCCTAAGGAAATTCTGGCTGAACAACCAAGTGAAACGACTTATGTTGATACAGCAAATAAAGTGACTTGGACATTTGCAGGATACGATAAAGAAAAAATCGTTGTAGCAGAAGGTAGACAGACTTTCCTTGGAAGCTGGGTACCTACTCCAAATCCAGAATATGTATTCAAATCTTCTGACGCACGTGTTCCATTGCCACAAAGTATTTTGGGAATGATGCCAAGTGATGAAGCTTCTTATAAGGTTGGAGACACCATTGTAGCCAAACAACCTGCTAAAGAATCAGTAGCTGAAGAAGAAAAAGACTATGTCTGGACCTTCAAAGGTTACGATCAGAAGAATGTGACCTATAATGGCAAGCGTGTGACATTTACTGGTATCTGGGAAGTGACGCCTAGACCGCATCATGTAAGCTATACTTTTGTAAGTGTTACGTCTGGTGTTGATTTGCCTGAATTTATCCAGAAGAAAACACCAAAAGATAGCTCAAGCTATTACAACACGCAAAAAGTTGTACCAGAAGAGCTAACTACAACGACTTACAAAGATGATATGAACGATGGTACCTGGACTTTCGTTGGTTACGATGCCAAAAGTAAGTTTGTGAAAAAAGCTGATCTGACTTTCACAGGTAAGTGGAAGTTTGAAGCTAAGAAGTACCAAGCAAGTTACCGCTTCGAGAGCGCAACATCAGGTAAGGCTCTTCCAGCAGCCATCGCAGCATTGACTCCAAGTGACAGTGCAACTTATGTGAATGGTGCCTCTGTTTCCGCTCAACAACCATCCCAAACCACTTACACCGACGCAGTGAACGACGGCACTTGGACCTTCAAGGGTTATGATGCAGCTAGCGCCGTTGTCAATAAGGCTGATGTTGAGTTTGTAGGAAAATGGACCTTTGAAGCCAACAAGTATCAAGCTACTTACCGCTTCGAGAGCGAGACATCAGGGAAATCTCTTCCAGCAGCCATCGCAGCCTTGACACCAAGCGATAGTGCAACTTATGTGAATGGTGCTTCTGTTTCCGCTCAGCAACCATCCCAAACCACATACACCGACGCAGTGAACGACGGCACTTGGACCTTCAAGGGTTATGACGCAGCTAGCGCCGTTGTCAATAAGGCTGATGTTGAGTTTGTAGGAAAATGGACCTTTGAAGCTAACAAGTATCAAGCTACTTATCGCTTCGAGAGCGAGACAGCAGGTAAGTCTCTTCCAGCAGCCATCACAGCATTGACACCAAGTGACAGTGCAACTTATGTGAATGGTGCCTCTGTTTCAGCTCAGCAACCATCTCAAACCACATACACAGATACTGTGAACGACGGCACTTGGACCTTCAAGGGTTACGACGCAGCTAGCGCCGTTGTCAATAAGGCCGATGTTGAGTTTGTAGGAAAATGGGCCTTTGAAGCCAACAAGTACCAAGCAAGTTACCGCTTCGAGAGTGAGACAGCAGGTAAGACTCTTCCAGCAGCCATCGCAGCCTTGACTCCAAGTGACAGTGCAACTTATGTGAATGGTGCCTCTGTTTCAGCTCAG
>NZ_JAHZPH010000013.1:0-2500 GCF_019929365.1 Streptococcus oralis
AGACCCGAATGGGCCCTGTATCGTTATTTATTGTCACTACCTCACTGAATTAGGATTGGGTAATTTGCGCGCCTGCTGCCTTCCTTGGATGTGGTAGCCGTTTCTCAGGCTCCCTCTCCGGAATCGAACCCTTATTCCCCGTTACCCGTTGAAACAATGGTAGGCCACTATCCTACCATCGAAAGTTGATAGGGCAGAAATTTGAATGAACCATCGCCAGCACAAGGCCATGCGATTCGAAAAGTTATTATGAATCATCAAAGAGTCCGAAGACATTGATTTTTTATCTAATAAATACATCTCTTCCAAAGGGTCGAGATTTTAAGCATGTATTAGCTCTAGAATTACCACAGTTATACCATGTAGTAAAGGAACTATCAAATAAACGATAACTGATTTAATGAGCCATTCGCAGTTTCACTGTATAAATTGCTTATACTTAGACATGCATGGCTTAATCTTTGAGACAAGCATATGACTACTGGCAGGATCAACCAGATAACTATCTTAAAAGAAGAAGCAACAAGCAGTAAAAAAGAAAGAAACCGAAATCTCTTTTTTTTTTTCCCACCTATTCCCTCTTGCTAGAAGATACTTATTGAGTTTGGAAACAGCTGAAATTCCAGAAAAATTGCTTTTTCAGGTCTCTCTGCTGCCGGAAATGCTCTCTGTTCAAAAAGCTTTTACACTCTTGACCAGCGCACTCCGTCACCATACCATAGCACTCTTTGAGTTTCCTCTAATCAGGTTCCACCAAACAGATACCCCGGTGTTTCACGGAATGGTACGTTTGATATCGCTGATTTGAGAGGAGGTTACACTTGAAGAATCACAGTCTTGCGACCGGCTATTCAACAAGGCATTCCCCCAAGTTTGAATTCTTTGAAATAGATTGCTATTAGCTAGTAATCCACCAAATCCTTCGCTGCTCACCAATGGAATCGCAAGATGCCCACGATGAGACTGTTCAGGTTAAACGCAAAAGAAACACACTCTGGGAATTTCTTCCCAAATTGTATCTCTCAATACGCATCAACCCATGTCAATTAAACACGCTGTATAGAGACTAGGCAGATCTGACGATCACCTAGCGACTCTCTCCACCGTTTGACGAGGCCATTTACAAAAACATAACGAACGACAAGCCTACTCGAATTCGTTTCCAAACTCTTTTCGAACTTGTCTTCAACTGCTTTCGCATGAAGTACCTCCCAACTACTTTTCCTCACACTTGTACTCCATGACTAAACCCCCCCTCCCATTACAAACTAAAATCTTACTTTTATTTTCTTTTGCCCTCTCTGTCGCTCTGCCTTAACTACGTATTTCTTGCCGAGAAAAACTTCAATTTAAGCTATTCTCCAAAAATCTTAGCGTATATTTTTTTCTTTTTTTTTTTCCAAAGTGACAGGTGCCCCGGGTAACCCAGTTCCTCACTTTTTTTTACTGCGGAAGCGGAAGCGGAAAATACGGAAGCGGAAAATACGGAAGCGGAAAATACGGAAGCGGAAAATACGGAAACGCGCGGGAACATACAAAATATACCTTTCTCACACAAGAAATATATGCTACTTGCAAAATATCATACCAAAAAACTTTTCACAACCGAAACCAAAACCAACGGATATCATACATTACACTACCACCATTCAAACTTTACTACTATCCTCCCTTCAGTTTCCCTTTTTCTGCCTTTTTCGGTGACGGAAATACGCTTCAGAGACCCTAAAGGGAAATCCATGCCATAACAGGAAAGTAACATCCCAATGCGGACTATACCACCCCACCACACTCCTACCAATAATGGTAACTATTCTATGTTTTCTTACTCCTATGTCTATTCATCTTTCATCTAACTACCTAATACTATGCAAAAATGTAAAATTATCACACAAAACATAAACAATCAAAATCAGCCATTTCCGCACCTTTTCCTCTGTCCACTTTCAACCGTCCCTCCAAATGTAAAATGGCCTATCGGAATACATTTCCTACATCCTAACTACTATAAAACAACCTTTAGACTTACGTTTGCTACTCTCATGGTCTCAATACTGCCGCCGAAATTCTGTCCCACATACTAAATCTCTTCCCGTCATTATCGCCCGCATCCGGTGCCGTAAATGCAAAACAAATACCATCTATGTCTTCCACACCATCATTTTACTATGCCTGCCACCATCCATTTGTCTTTTGCACCATATCTTCATAACCTGTCACCTTGAAACTACCTCTGCATGCCACCTACCGACCAACTTTCATGTTCTGTTTCGACCTACCTCTTGTAAATGACAAATCACCTTTTTCATCGTATGCACCTTATTCTCCACATCACAATGCACTATTGCTTTTGCTTTTTCACCTCTCATATCCTATTGCTATTAGATGAAATATAATAAAAATTGTCCTCCACCCATAACACCTCTCACTCCCACCTACTGAACATGTCTGGACCCTGCCCTCATATCACCTGCGTTTCCGTTAAACTATCGGTTGCGGC
>NZ_JAHZPH010000016.1:0-1346 GCF_019929365.1 Streptococcus oralis
GTAGTGGATAGCTTGGGCAGTTACGAGCTTCAAATTCCAGCTGGGACCAAACTCCCTGCTCATAGCTATCTAGGTATGAAGCTTGACCGTATCCATCAGATCAAGAGCATCCAGCTCCAAGGCTCAGCCAACCCTGCTCTTAGCCTAGAGTATTCTGCAAATGCGCAAGAATGGACGTCAGCTAGCCAGTTGACAGACAAATCTGTCGCAACCCACTTGGTACGTTATGTTCGTCTGGTCAACAAAACGGATCAGGAACAAGCTGTGACAGCCACTTCTCTCCTTGTGACAACCAAGGAAGTACAACCAACCAAACTAGAATCTACAACTATGGGCATTCATCCAACATACGGAAGCAATGATGTTCGTAAACTGAACAACCTAGATCAACTATTTGACGGTGTTTACAACAACTTCGTTGAGTTTTCAGACTATGCCCATAAAGATGGTCATGTGACCTTGAAACTTGGTAGCGAACGCACCATCAAGAAAATTAGAGCCTACATCCAAGACGGAACTCAAAACTATCTTCGTGATGGTAAGATTCAAGTCAGCCAAGACGGTAAAACTTGGACAGATGTCGTGACAGTAGGAGATGGTGTGGCCAATAGCCAACACGATGATTCATTGACAGATGGTTGGACACACGATTCTAAGATGCCAGGAAATCGCTATATCGAGGGTGAATTGACGACACCAGTCAAAGCTAACTATCTCCGTGTTCTCTATACTGCAGACTATGATGCTCGTTTTGTAGGCTTTACAGAATTGGTCATCAACGATGGTGAATTTGTCAGACCAATCAATGATCCGACAGTAGAAGGAAACAGTGGAGAAAGCCAAGGCAACCTTTATAATAATCTTGTAGACGGCAAAGTCTTGACCAGCTACAAGTCTGAAAAAGACAAGGGCGAGTTGGTGTATCACTTGTCTGAACCAACCAATGCCAACCACCTTCGTCTCGTTTCCAGTCTTCCTGAAGGAGCTAAGGCACGTGTTCTTGCTAGAACACTCAAGGATGGTCAAGACAGTTGGACAGACCTCGGTGCCATTACATCTAGTCTCCAAACCTTCGCTATCCGAAATGGTGGCTCTCTTCTAGACGTCAAATTAGTCTGGGAAGGTGGCAAGGCTGAGTTTTATGAATTGGCGAGCTTCTATCAAGATTTGACAGAAGAATCGGTTCAATCAAGCAAGGGTGATGAAGAACCACCAGTTTTGAGTAAACCGAACTTTACAGGTGGTGTGAATGCGGCTGAGGCAGCAGTGCATGAAGTACCAGAGTACACAGGCCCACTTAGTACAGCAGGAGATCAGCCAGCACCGATAGTTGAGAAACTAGAGTT
>NZ_JAHZPH010000017.1:0-1193 GCF_019929365.1 Streptococcus oralis
AAGTTTCTTTCTTGCTATTCCAAACGGTGAGAGATTTCTGTGCTTTTGTTATAGGACAATTAAAACCGTTTCAATACAACACACTGTGGAGTTTTCATATCTTTGCAACTTTTTCTTTGGGCATTCGAGCAATCGGGGCCCAGAGGTAACAAACACAAACAATTTTATCTATTCATTAAATTTTTGTCAAAAACAAGAATTTTCGTAACTGGAAATTTTAAAATATTAAAAACTTTCAACAACGGATCTCTTGGTTCTCGCATCGATGAAGAACGCAGCGAAATGCGATACGTAATGTGAATTGCAGAATTCCGTGAATCATCGAATCTTTGAACGCACATTGCGCCCCTTGGTATTCCAGGGGGCATGCCTGTTTGAGCGTCATTTCCTTCTCAAACATTCTGTTTGGTAGTGAGTGATACTCTTTGGAGTTAACTTGAAATTGCTGGCCTTTTCATTGGATGTTTTTTTTTTTCCAAAGAGAGGTTTCTCTGCGTGCTTGAGGTATAATGCAAGTACGGTCGTTTTAGGTTTTACCAACTGCGGCTAATCTTTTTTATACTGAGCGTATTGGAACGTTATCGATAAGAAGAGAGCGTCTAGGCGAACAATGTTCTTAAAGTTTGACCTCAAATCAGGTAGGAGTACCCGCTGAACTTAAGCATATCAATAAGCGGAGGAAAAGAAACCAACCGGGATTGCCTTAGTAACGGCGAGTGAAGCGGCAAAAGCTCAAATTTGAAATCTGGTACCTTCGGTGCCCGAGTTGTAATTTGGAGAGGGCAACTTTGGGGCCGTTCCTTGTCTATGTTCCTTGGAACAGGACGTCATAGAGGGTGAGAATCCCGTGTGGCGAGGAGTGCGGTTCTTTGTAAAGTGCCTTCGAAGAGTCGAGTTGTTTGGGAATGCAGCTCTAAGTGGGTGGTAAATTCCATCTAAAGCTAAATATTGGCGAGAGACCGATAGCGAACAAGTACAGTGATGGAAAGATGAAAAGAACTTTGAAAAGAGAGTGAAAAAGTACGTGAAATTGTTGAAAGGGAAGGGCATTTGATCAGACATGGTGTTTTGTGCCCTCTGCTCCTTGTGGGTAGGGGAATCTCGCATTTCACTGGGCCAGCATCAGTTTTGGTGGCAGGATAAATCCATAGGAATGTAGCTTTCCTCGGTAAGTATTATAGCCTGTGGGAATA
>NZ_JAHZPH010000018.1:0-878 GCF_019929365.1 Streptococcus oralis
AGCCTCGTATTTAAAATAGTCTTTGTACCTAGCAGTATCCTGAGTACGGCGGGACACGTGAAATCCCGTCGGAATCTGGGAGGACCATCTCCCAACCCTAAATACTCCCTAGTGACCGATAGTGAACCAGTACCGTGAGGGAAAGGTGAAAAGCACCCCGGGAGGGGAGTGAAATAGAACCTGAAACCGTGTGCCTACAACAAGTTCGAGCCCGTTAATGGGTGAGAGCGTGCCTTTTGTAGAATGAACCGGCGAGTTACGATATGATGCGAGGTTAAGTTGAAGAGACGGAGCCGCAGGGAAACCGAGTCTGAATAGGGCGCTTTAGTATTATGTCGTAGACCCGAAACCATGTGACCTACCCATGAGCAGGTTGAAGGTGCGGTAAGACGCACTGGAGGACCGAACCAGGGCACGTTGAAAAGTGCTTGGATGACTTGTGGGTAGCGGAGAAATTCCAAACGAACTTGGAGATAGCTGGTTCTCTCCGAAATAGCTTTAGGGCTAGCGTCGACATTAGAGATTCTTGGAGGTAGAGCACTGTTTGGGTGAGGGGTCCATCCCGGATTACCAATCTCAGATAAACTCCGAATGCCAAAGAATTATGGTCGGCAGTCAGACTGCGAGTGCTAAGATCCGTAGTCGAAAGGGAAACAGCCCAGACCACCAGCTAAGGTCCCAAAATAATTGTTAAGTGGAAAAGGATGTGGGGTTGCACAGACAACTAGGATGTTAGCTTAGAAGCAGCTATTCATTCAAAGAGTGCGTAATAGCTCACTAGTCGAGTGACCCTGCGCCGAAAATGTACCGGGGCTAAAACAATTTACCGAAGCTGTGGATACCTTTATAGGTATGGTAGGAGAGCGTTCTATGTGTGA
>NZ_JAHZPH010000019.1:0-875 GCF_019929365.1 Streptococcus oralis
CTTCCAGAGATTATGTCTTGGGATGTTGAAACAGTCAGGGGAGTGACTGTTTCAATCGGGAGATGAAGATGAGCTTTATTGCTCAGGACTTTGAAAAACTCGATATCATCACTGTTCTTGAGGGAAGAACACAAGCTGTCATCCGAAATCACTTTCTTCGCTACGATAGAGCTGTTCGTTGTCAGGTGAAAATCATTACTATGGATATGTTTAGCCCTTACTATGCCTTAGCTAAACGACTTCGCTTTCGAATTTCTAGGCTCAGGCTGAAACAGTCTACCAGACTGTTTCACTCCCAAATGCAAAAATTGTACTTGATCGCTTCCACATTGTGCAACACTTAAGCCGTGCTATGAGCCGTGTGCGAGTCCAAATCATGAATCAGTTTGAGCGAAAATCGCATGAATACAGGGCCATCAAGCGATACTGGAAGCTCATTCAACAAGATAGTCGTAAACTCAGCGATAAGCGATTTTATCGCCCTGCTTTTCGTATGCACTTAACCAATAAAGAGATTTTAGATAAACTGTTGAGCTATTCAGAAGACTTGAAACACCACTATAAGCTCTACCAGCTCTTGCTTTTTCACTTTCAGAACAAGGAATCCGAGAAATTTTTCAGACTGTCTTAAAAACCTTCCTCAAGGACAAAGAGAAAATCGTCAACCCCCTCCAATTACCCTATTCCAACGCAAATTTGGAAGCAACTAATAATTTCATTAAACTCATCAAACGAAACGCTTTTGGCTTTTGGCTTTCGGAATTTTGAAAACTTCAATAAAAGAATTTTCATCGCTCTCAACATCAAAAAAGAAAGGACGAAATTCGTCCTTTCTCGATCTTAGCTGACTTCAACCCACTACAGTTGACAAAGAG
>NZ_JAHZPH010000020.1:0-775 GCF_019929365.1 Streptococcus oralis
GCGCTAGTTGATTGGCTTGCACTTACAGAAGCTGAAGCTGATTGACTTGCAGATACTGATGCGCTAGTTGATTGGCTTGCACTTACAGAAGCTGAAGCTGATTGACTTGCAGATACTGATGCGCTTGCTGATTGGCTTGCACTTACAGAAGCTGAAGCTGATTGACTTGCAGATACTGATGCGCTAGTTGATTGGCTTGCACTTACAGAAGCTGAAGCTGATTGACTTGCAGATACTGATGCGCTAGTTGATTGGCTTGCACTTACAGAAGCTGAAGCTGATTGACTTGCAGATACTGATGCGCTTGCTGATTGGCTTGCACTTACAGAAGCTGAAGCTGATTGACTTGCAGATACTGATGCACTAGTTGATTGGCTAGCTGATACAGATGCTGAAGCTGATTGACTTGAGCTTACAGAAGCTGAAGCTGATTGACTTGCAGATACTGATGCGCTAGTTGATTGGCTAGCTGATACAGATGCTGAAGTTGATTGACTTGCAGATACTGATGCTGAAGCTGATTGACTTGCAGATACTGATGCACTAGTTGATTGGCTAGCTGATACAGATGCTGAAGCTGATTGGCTTGCAGATACAGACGCTGAAGCTGATTGACTTGAGCTTACTGATGCGCTAGTTGATTGGCTAGCTGATACAGATGCTGAAGCTGATTGGCTTGCACTTACAGATGCTGAAGTTGATTGACTTGCAGATACTGATGCGCTAGTTGATTGACTTGAGCTTACTGATGCGCTTGCTGATTGGCTAGCTGATA
>NZ_JAHZPH010000021.1:0-756 GCF_019929365.1 Streptococcus oralis
GGTATTCGCAATATTTTAGTAGCTCGTTACAGTCCGGTGCGTTTTTGGTTTTTTGAAAGTGCGTCTTCAGAGCGCTTTTGGTTTTCAAAAGCGCTCTGAAGTTCCTATACTTTCTAGAGAATAGGAACTTCGGAATAGGAACTTCAAAGCGTTTCCGAAAACGAGCGCTTCCGAAAATGCAACGCGAGCTGCGCACATACAGCTCACTGTTCACGTCGCACCTATATCTGCGTGTTGCCTGTATATATATATACATGAGAAGAACGGCATAGTGCGTGTTTATGCTTAAATGCGTACTTATATGCGTCTATTTATGTAGGATGAAAGGTAGTCTAGTACCTCCTGTGATATTATCCCATTCCATGCGGGGTATCGTATGCTTCCTTCAGCACTACCCTTTAGCTGTTCTATATGCTGCCACTCCTCAATTGGATTAGTCTCATCCTTCAATGCTATCATTTCCTTTGATATTGGATCATACCCTAGAAGTATTACGTGATTTTCTGCCCCTTACCCTCGTTGCTACTCTCCTTTTTTTCGTGGGAACCGCTTTAGGGCCCTCAGTGATGGTGTTTTGTAATTTATATGCTCCTCTTGCATTTGTGTCTCTACTTCTTGTTCGCCTGGAGGGAACTTCTTCATTTGTATTAGCATGGTTCACTTCAGTCCTTCCTTCCAACTCACTCTTTTTTTGCTGTAAACGATTCTCTGCCGCCAGTTCATTGAAACTATTGAATATATCCTTTAGAGATTCCG
>NZ_JAHZPH010000022.1:0-752 GCF_019929365.1 Streptococcus oralis
GGGATAGATGATTGGGGTGAAGTCGTAACAAGGTAGCCGTATCGGAAGGTGCGGCTGGATCACCTCCTTTCTAAGGAAAAGGAACTGCACATTGGTCTTGTTTAGTCTTGAGAGGTCTTGTGGGGCCTTAGCTCAGCTGGGAGAGCGCCTGCTTTGCACGCAGGAGGTCAGCGGTTCGATCCCGCTAGGCTCCATTGGTGAGAGATCACCAAGTAATGCACATTGAAAATTGAATATCTATATCAAATAGTAACAAGAAAATAAACCGAAACGCTGTAGTATTAAAAGAGTTTATGACTGAAAGGTCAAAAATAAGGTTAAGTTAATAAGGGCGCACGGTGGATGCCTTGGCACTAGGAGCCGAAGAAGGACGTGACAAACGACGATATGCCTTGGGTAGCTGTAAGTAAGCGATGATCCAGGGATTTCCGAATGGGGGAACCCAACAGGTACTACCTGTTACCCATATCTGTTAAGGATATGAGGAGGAAGACGCAGTGAACTGAAACATCTAAGTAGCTGCAGGAAGAGAAAGCAAAAGCGATTGCCTTAGTAGCGGCGAGCGAAACGGCAGGAGGGCAAACCGAAGAGTTTACTCTTCGGGGTTGTAGGACTGCAATGTGGACTCAAAGATTATAGAAGAATGATTTGGGAAGATCAGCCAAAGAGAGTAATAGCCTCGTATTTAAAATAGTCTTTGTACCTAGCAGTATCCTGAGTACGGCGGGACACGTGAAATCCCGTCGGAATCT
>NZ_JAHZPH010000024.1:0-664 GCF_019929365.1 Streptococcus oralis
TTAAACTATTGACTTCATGTTGTACATTGTTTAGTTCACGAGAAGGGTCCTCTTCAGGCGGTAGCTCCTGATCTCCTATATGACCTTTATCCTGTTCTCTTTCCACAAACTTAGAAATGTATTCATGAATTATGGAGCACCTAATAACATTCTTCAAGGCGGAGAAGTTTGGGCCAGATGCCCAATATGCTTGACATGAAAACGTGAGAATGAATTTAGTATTATTTTGATATTCTGAGGCAATTTTATTATAATCTCGAAGATAAGAGAAGAATGCAGTGACCTTTGCATTGACAAATGGAGATTCCATGTATCTAAAAAATACGCCTTTAGGCCTTCTGATACCCTTTCCCCTGCGGTTTAGCGTGCCTTTTACATTAATATCTAAACCCTCTCCGATGGTGGCCTTTAACTGACTAATAAATGCAACCGATATAAACTGTGATAATTCTGGGTGATTTATGATTCGATCGACAATTGTATTGTACACTAGTGCAGGATCAGGCCAATCCAGTTCTTTTTCAATTACCGGTGTGTCATCTGTATTCAGTACGTGTCCAACAAAAGCAAATGCTAAGGTTTTATATTTCTTATAATTGTCAGGAACTGAAAAAGTTCCCCTTGTGGTTTCAATTACACATCTACTTTCATCGTATATCATAGG
>NZ_JAHZPH010000025.1:0-591 GCF_019929365.1 Streptococcus oralis
TATCTGCAAGTCAATCAGCTTCAGCATCAGTATCTGCAAGTCAATCAGCTTCAGCATCAGTATCTGCAAGTCAATCAGCTTCAGCATCAGTATCTGCAAGTCAATCAACTTCAGCATCAGTAAGCTCAAGTCAATCAACTTCAGCATCTGTAAGTGCAAGCCAATCAGCTTCAGCATCAGTATCTGCAAGTGAATCAGCTTCAGCGTCTGTATCTGCAAGCCAATCAGCAAGCGCATCAGTATCTGCAAGTGAATCAGCTTCAGCATCAGTATCAGCTAGCCAATCAGCAAGCGCATCAGTATCTGCAAGTCAATCAACTTCAGCATCAGTATCAGCTAGCCAATCAGCTTCAGCATCAGTATCTGCAAGTCAATCAACTAGCGCATCAGTAAGCTCAAGTCAATCAACTTCAGCATCTGTATCAGCTAGCCAATCAACTAGCGCATCAGTAAGCTCAAGTCAATCAGCTTCAGCATCAGTATCTGCAAGCCAATCAGCTTCAGCTTCTGTAAGTGCAAGCCAATCAGCTTCAGCATCTGTATCAGCTAGCCAATCAACTAGTGCATCAGTATCTGCAAGTCAATCAGCTT
>NZ_JAHZPH010000004.1:0-135590 GCF_019929365.1 Streptococcus oralis
CCGTGAAAAGGCGGTGTCTTAACCCCTTGACCAACGGACCTTGAGCTTTTCAACTCTTTCTATTATACCTACTTTTTCCTCTTTGTCAAGAACTTTTTTAATCTCCTATACAAATTTTTCTATGATAATAGAAAAGAGCCAGTTTAACTGACTCTCTCTATTTTGTTTGCCAATTAGTCGCACGTTCCTCTCCCCACCAGTAAGGAATCAACTCGGCAACTTTGATTGTTTTTCTTATTTTGTAGTCCATCATGAACTCTGCTTCTTTATTTTCAGCATTCAATTCTAAGAGAAATTCTCTGCATGCGCCACAGGGCATACCTGATCCTTCGCCGTAGGGAGGTTTATCTCGAAAGACGAGGACTTTCTTAACTTTAGTTTGTCCCGAAAATTGATACATATTGAAGAGAGCTGCTCGTTCTGCGCAGAGATGAAAAACGCCACAAGTGCCCTCCATACAAAATCCTGTGAATATCTGACCATCTTCCGCTTCTACCGCGGCAACGACATGGTTAGCATAAACAAAGTCAGAAACTTCATGGGGATTGTATAGTATTTGTGCTTCTTCATACATCTTTTCCCAGATATCCATTTGGCAGTCCTTTTTATTTAGAAATCTCTTTCAGCATGTTATCGATATGCTGGATTGACTTTTTACGTCCGAGCAAGAAAATGGTGTCTGGCAATTCTGGACCATGCATTTCCCCTGATACAGCAATACGAATAGGCATGAAGAGGTTTTTTCCTTTAATACCTGTTTCTTTTTGGACTGCTTTGATTTGTGGGAAGATGTTTTCTGTCACGAATTCTTCATCTGTCATAGCTTCTAGTTTTGCTTTGAAGGCTTCTAGAACAACAGGAACGGTTTCTCCTGCCATGACCTCGTGCTCAGCGTCTGTCAACTCTGGGAAATCTGAGAAGAAAAGGTCTGTCAGTGGAACAATCTCGTCTACTGACTTCATTTGTGGCTTGTAGAGTTCTACCATTTTTTCAGATTTATCAGTCAAACGTCCTGCTTCTTCTAAGTATGGTTTGGCCATTTCAAAGATGGTTGTCAAGTCAGCTCTCTTGATATAGTCGTTGCTCATCCAGTCTAGTTTCTTCTGATCGAAGGCAGCTGGTGACTTGCTGAGACGATTTTCATCAAAGAGCTTAATCAATTCCTCACGAGAGAAGATTTCATCTTCGCCACCAGGATTCCAACCGAGTAGGGCGATAAAGTTAAAGACTGCTTCTGGAAGGTACCCTTTCTTACGATAGTCTTCGATAAACTGAAGGGTGTTGGTGTCACGTTTAGACAATTTTTTACCCGTTTCAGAGTTGATAATCAAAGTCATGTGACCGAATTCTGGGGCTTCCCAACCAAGCGCTTCATAGACCATGAGTTGTTTTGGAGTATTAGCAATATGGTCATCACCGCGGATAACGTGAGAGATTTGCATATCGTGGTCATCGATGACAACGGCAAAGTTGTAAGTTGGGTATCCGTCTTTCTTTTGAATCACCCAGTCACCACCGATGTTGCCGCCTTCAAACTCGATATCACCTTTGACCATATCGTGCCATTTGTAGATACCTGACTCATTAACAGCCAAACGAACGGTTGGAATGATACCAGCTGCTTCACGTTCTGCAATGTACGCAGCTTTTTCCTCTTCACTCATACCAAGGTATTCATTGATGTAACGAGGTGTTTCGCCAGCTGCTTCTTGACGTTCGCGCTCAGCCGCCAACTCTTCTTCTGTAACGTATGATTTGTAGGCTTTTCCTTCGGCTAGCAATTGATCGATGTATTTTTGATAGAGTTCCAAACGCTCTGATTGGCGGTAGTTTGCATGTGTTTCTGGACTTTCATCCCAGTCCATGCCTAACCAACGAAGGTTTTCAAGCTGTGAACGCTCACCGTCTTCGACGTGGCGCTTACGGTCAGTATCCTCGATACGGATGATAAAGGTTCCACCATGATGGCGTGCGTAAAGGTAGTTAAACAATGCTGTACGGGCATTTCCGATGTGTAGTAGTCCTGTTGGACTTGGTGCGTAGCGTACGCGGATATCTTTTGACATAGTTTCTCCTATAAAGTCTCTAGGCGTCTGCCTTTTTGCTTTCTATATTATATCACAAGTCTCGCCTGAGTCCAATGTCTACGAATAAAGAGAGTAAAAAAGAGTGGACAAGCCACTCTTTTCTTCTGTTATAGACGTGCGTTAAGCTCTTTGCTCAATTCTTCAAATCCTGGTTTTCCAAGAAGGGCAAACATGTTACGTTTGTAGGCTTCAACACCTGGTTGGTCAAATGGGTTGATGGCATTCAAGTAACCTGAAAGGGCAATTGCCAATTCGAAGAAGTAGATAGTGTAGCCAAGAGTGAAGGCATCTTGCTCAGGAAGAGTCACATACATGTTTGGTACGTCACCATCTGTGTGAGCAAGAAGAACACCGTCAGTCGCTTTTTTGTTTACAAAGTCAACGTCTTTTCCTTGAAGGTAACCAAGTCCGTCAAGGTCTTCTTCCAAAGCAGGAATGATCACGTTCTTACGTGGTTTGTCAACACGGACAACTGTTTCAAACATGATACGAGTTCCTTCTTGGATAAATTGACCAAGTGAGTGCAAGTCAGTTGAGAAGTTTGCTGAAGTTGGGTAAATACCTTTTTGGTCTTTCCCTTCTGATTCACCAGCCAATTGTTTCCACCATTCTGAGAAGTATTGAAGTGATGGCTCATAGTTTACCAAGATTTCAGTAGCGTAGCCTTTACGGTAAAGGATGTTACGAACTGCTGCGTATTGGTAAGCTTCATTTTCAGCAATCTTGTCTGAAGTGTAGTCTTTACGAGCTGCATTCGCACCTTCCATAAGGGCTTTGATGTCTGCACCTGATGCTGCGATTGGAAGCAATCCAACTGCTGTCAATACTGAGAAACGTCCACCGATGTCATCTGGAACCACAAATGTTTCCCAACCGTTAGCGTCTGCTTCAACCTTAACAGCACCTTTTTGGCGGTCAGTTGTTGCATAGATACGTTTGTTTGCTTCTTCTTGACCGTATTTCTTAACCAAGAGTTCTTTGAAGACGCGGAAAGCGATGGCTGGTTCAGTTGTTGTACCTGATTTAGAAATCACGTTTACTGAGAAGTCTTTGTCAGCTACATACTCTACCAAGTCAGCAAGGTAAGTAGATGAGATTGAGTTTCCTGCGTAAAGGATTTGTGGAGCTTTGCGTTCTTCTTTTGTTTGCAAGTTAGCAAAGTGGTGGTTCAAGAAGTCAATAGCTGCTTTGGCACCAAGGTAAGATCCACCGATACCGATTACAACCAAGACATCGCTGTCTGATTTGATTTGCTCAGCAGCTTTCAAGATGCGGTCGAATTCTTCGCGGTCATAATTTTCAGGAAGGTCCAACCAACCCAAAAAGTCGCTACCCGCACCAGTTCCTTTACGAATCAATTCGTCTGCAGCTGTTACTTGTGCTTGCATGTATTCCACTTCATGTGGGGCAACAAATTTGTCTAAAACTTTTGAATAATCAAATTTAATATGTGACATGATAATCCTCCAAAATTTCTTCTTTTCTATCATAACGCTTACCTTCGATTTTTTCAAGCTTTTTTATTGAATTTGCCCAATTTTTATCAGAATTCAAACGTTTGCGTAAATTTGCTGAAATATAAAAAATCTGAAAGAACGAATAAAAACGGCTAGATATGCTAACCGTTACAATTCATTTAATAAATACTCAAATAGTTCTAAATTGCCGTCTTCTTCATTGACCAGAAACTCTGGATGCCACTGCAAACCGATGATACGGTGCTCGTCGATAGACTCAATCGCTTCAATAGTCTGGTCTCGAGGATCCACCGCTGTCACACGGAAATTAGGCGCCAGATCTTTAATACTTTGACGATGGACTGAGTTGACCTGACTTTCTTTTCCGAACAACTTAGCCACCACGCTTCCTTCTACTGTCTCAATAGAATGAGAGGTTCCAAAAGGCAAACCTTGCCAATGACCTTCAATTTCTTGGTGAAGAGTGCCACCAAAAGCAACATTGACCAGCTGAACCCCACGGCAGATTGCCAAAATGGGCTTATTCTGATGAAGTGCTTCTCTCAAGAGTGCCAATTCAAATTCATCACGGACTAGGTTGTAATCGTCGCTCTCAATGGTCTTTTTCTCTCCATAGAACTGAGGATGGACATTTTGCCCACCTGTCAAGATGAGTTTGTCGATCATTTCCACATAATCGCGAACAATGGACTCATCTCCTACAGGAATCACTAAAGGGAGACCGCCGACTTGACGAATGCTCTCTGCAAATTTACAGGATACAGATGAGTGGATGTTTTTCCCTTCTGCATCTACAGGACATAGATTTGCAGCAACTCCTACAACCGTTCTAGCCATGATGTGTCTCCTTTCAATTTTCTAACGATAGTCCTATCTTATCATTCAAGCTCTCTGCTGTCTAATATGTTTTTTTAAAGACCGTGATAAGTATTTTTTATGGATAAGAAAGAAGTTGCCCAAGAGGACAACTTCTTTCTTATTCGAAGACAAATTGATTGTGATACAGTTCTGAGTAGAAGCCGCCGAGCTTGAGCAACTCGTGATGATTTCCACGTTCAATGACCTCTCCATCTTTGAGGACAATAATCTGATCGGCATTGAGGATGGTCTTGAGACGATGGGCAATGACAAAACTGGTTCGTCCTGCCACAACCGCCTCCATGGCATGTTGAATCTTGCTTTCTGTTACGGTATCCACATTGGAAGTCGCTTCATCTAAGATTAAAACTTGGGGATCTGTCATCAAGGTCCGAGCAATGGAAATCAATTGTTTCTGACCAGTTGAGAAGATGTTTTGCTCATCATCAATAAGGGTATCATACTTATCAGGCAAGCTTTCGATATAGTCATGGATATGAGTTGCCTTAGCAGCTGCTTCGACCATTTCCTGACTGGCATCTGGCACACCAAAGCGGATATTGTCCCGAATCGTTCCACTAAATAAGACCGAATCCTGCAAGACAATACCTACCTTGCTCCGCAGGCTATCCAAGTCGTAGCCACGGATGTCTTTGCCATCAAAGCAAATGCTACCTGCATCCACATCATAGAAACGATTGATGAGGTTCATGATGGTCGTTTTCCCTGAACCAGTCGGACCGACAACTGCTATCATCTGCCCTTTAGGAGCTGAAATGCTAACATCTTTTAAAATCGGCTTGTCTGGCACATAAGAGAAATCAATGTGACTGATTTCAACACCTTCTCGCAATTCCGTGAAGGCTGGTGCATTTTGCGGGCGAATCTCTTCTTCTGCATCGAACATTTCTTGGATACGATCCGCCCCAGTAAAGGCCAACTGGAGGCTTCCCCAACTCGCAGCCACCTGGATAATTGGCTGGTAGTACTGCTGAGAAAATTGGGTAAACATGACGATCAAACCTAGGGCTGTCGTTGTTTCGATACTTGGATCGTTCAGCAAGACCGCAGAACCCGCAAAAATGACGATGGCTGTGTTGACCAAACTCATCCCATTCATAACTGGAAAGAGGATGCCTGAGAACATTCTTCCTTTAAAGGTTGCCTTGCGCACGCGCTCATTTCGCTCCACAAAGCCTGCTACGATGTCGTTTTGAATTCCTTGTACGATAACAGCTTTCTGCCCTGAAATACTTTCATCCATATAGGCGTTGAGTTTCCCAACCTCTTTTTGCTGGAGATTGGTGTACTTGCGGGCCATTTTCACAATGAAGACCAACATGAGAAAGGCCACTGGGGTGCTGGCTACTGTTATCAGGGCTAGTGTCACATTTCTTGAAAACATGACAAAAATTAAACCGATGTAAAGAGCAATATTACTCATAACCTGAACTAGACTTTCATTGAAGGCTTGAAGGATATTGTCTAAGTCACTCGTGAAGCGAGAGAGGATGTCACCATCCTGGTGGCGGTCAAAGAAAGAAACCGTCAAACGAGAAAGTTTGCCAAAGAGGCCCTTACGCATCTCATTAGTTGACTCAGCAATTACACGGGTCATCAAGGCCATGTAAATCAAACTGGACACTACCAAAACCAGCACAACCAGGGCTAGATTCAGCATCAGAGCTGACAAACTTTGCCAGGCTAGTTCGGAAGTCCCATTTTGATAAGCTAGAACTAGGTTAGCAAGCTCTGTTACTGCTTGGCCTGAAAAAACTGGAAAGAGGGCTTGGGCAATCGTCGCAACTGCAACCATCAGAATCACAATGGCAAAGGAGAGCTTGTAAACTTTAAAATAATTCCAGAAAAATCGAACTGTTTTCATTTTATTCCTCCTTTCCCTTCTGTGTTTCGTAGATTTCGCGGTAGATGGCATTGTTAGCTACCAAGTCTGCATGCCGTCCTTCTCCAATCAATCGCCCTTGGTCCAAGACCAAAATCTTGTCCGCATGGACGACTGAACTGATCTTTTGAGCGATGATAATCGTTGTTGTCCCTTTCAGGTCTTTGTTCAAAGCCTCCTGAACGAGTCTCTCTGACTTAGCATCCAAGGCCGAAGTCGAATCGTCAAAAATCAGGATACGGGGATTGCTGACAATCCCTCGGGCAATCGACATCCGTTGTTTTTGTCCACCAGAAAAGTTGGTGCCCCGTTCTTCAACCTGACTCTCAAATTTGTTTTCCATGCGTCCGATAAATTCACTGGCTTGGGCAATCCGCGCCGCGCGTTCAAGTTCGGATACGCTGGCATTGCCTTTTCCTTGACGAAGATTATCTGCAATGGTCCCACTAAAGAGAATAGCACGTTGCAAGACAATGGAAACTGTTTTACGCAAGGTTCCCTCACTGACATCCCGAATGTCCTTGCCACCAATCTTGATAGAACCCTCCTGTGGATCAAAAAGTCGTGGAATCAACTGAGCTAGAGTGGACTTCCCTGCTCCAGTCGCCCCAACCACACCGACCATCTGACCTGGTGCAACTTCAAAACTTACATTCTTAAGCATGGGCTCTTCATCGGTAGGATAAGTGAAGGTCACATTTTCAAAAGAGAGACTTCCTTCTAGATCCTCATCTGGAAGATCCTTAAAAGTCATCGCTGGCTCGGTATCTAGAACCTCACGGATACGCATCATCGAAATCATAGCCCGACTGACAGAATTCCCTAAAAATCCAACCATGACGATTGTAAAGATAATCTGACTGAGATAGTTAACAAAGGAAGCAATAGAACCAACGACTGACGGATCCGACTGAGCCATTCCCGCAACCAACCAGATGGAGAGGAAAACCGCTCCGTACCCAATGAGCATCATAAAAGGTTCCACTACTGAAAAGGCATAGCCAATATAAATATTTTGTCCCAGAAGCTCATCTGAGACCTCAGTAAACTTATCAAATTGCTCTTTTTCCTGCACAAAGGATTTGACCACACGCACACCACGTAGATTTTCCTTGGCGATGGCATTAATTCGTTCAAGAAGAGTTTGAAACTTGGCGAAGCGCGGCCCCATCATCCCCATCATGATACCTGTAAGCGCAAAAATTAGCACTACCATAAGGACAATTACCCACCAAAGCGAAGGCAGGGTGTGAACCGCTAAGATAAAGGAACCAATAAAAAGCAAAGGAAGACGGAAAAGGATTTGGAAAACCATCATCACCATGTTCTGAATTTGGTTGATATCATTGGTCATGCGGACAACCAGATTCCCAGCATTAAACCGCTCAATGTTGGCATAAGAAAAGGTTTGGATCTTACGAAAAGCATCTTCCCGAAGATCTGAAGATACTCCCTGAGCGATATAGGCTGCAAGAATAACATTGACACCACCTGCAACCAAACCCACGAGGGCTACTCCTATCAACCATGCCCCAATACTATAAATAGCCTCATGTCGGCCAGCCAGTAGAGCATCTAAAACCTCCTGCAAATAGCGAGGTTGCAAGAGCGAGCTCGCAACCATCAAGCCTGTCATCACAAAGGATGCCAAGGCTTGCCATTTATAGGCTTTAATTTTTTCAATCAGCATACTTCCTCCTAATCAGATAGACAAAAGGGAGTGACGAAATTCGCCAGCTCCTCTCATTCTTTCATGTTGATGCTATTCTAGCAAAAAAGAGGAGTCTTGTCAAAGGCGTTTTCTTATTACAAATTAGTGCGCTTTCACTCGCAAGTAATGCATGAAAAGGCTTTTTATGGTAAAATGAAAAGAAGAACTCTTAAAAGGAGGAAAAGATGAAGAAACAAACCATCGCTGTCTTGGGTCCTGGCTCTTGGGGAACTGCCCTTTCGCAGGTCCTAAACGACAATGGACACGAGGTTCGAATTTGGGGAAATATTCCTGACCAAATCGATGAAATCAATAGCCAACATACAAACAAACGCTACTTTAAAGACATCCTACTCGACGAAAACATCAAAGCTTATCATGACTTGGAAGAAACACTAAAGGATGTGGATGCTGTTTTATTTGTTGTCCCAACAAAAGTAACGAGACTGGTTGCCCAACAAGTAGCAAAGGTACTCGATCACAAGGTTGTCATCATGCATGCCTCCAAAGGCTTGGAACCAGATAGTCACAAACGTCTGTCAACTATTCTTGAAGAGGAAATTCCAACTAACCTTCGTAGTGACATTGTCGTTGTTTCAGGTCCTAGCCACGCTGAGGAAACCATTGTACGGGATATTACCTTGATCACCGCAGCCTCTAAAGACCTTGAAACTGCCCAGTACGTTCAAAATCTCTTTAGCAATCACTACTTCCGCCTCTATACCAATACGGATGTTATCGGGGTTGAAACCGCTGGTGCTCTTAAAAACATCATTGCAGTTGGTGCAGGTGCATTACATGGCCTAGGATTTGGCGACAATGCCAAGGCAGCCATCATCGCCCGTGGCTTAGCTGAAATCACCCGTCTGGGGGTAGCTCTTGGGGCTAATCCTCTGACTTATAGCGGTCTTTCTGGAGTTGGTGATTTGATTGTGACGGGGACATCTGTCCACTCTCGTAACTGGAGAGCCGGTGATGCCCTCGGTCGTGGAGAATCTCTCGCAGACATCGAAGCAAACATGGGCATGGTTATTGAAGGAATTTCAACGACTCGAGCAGCTTACGAACTAGCTCAGGAACTGGATGTCTACATGCCAATCACACAAGCCATTTACCGAGTTATCTATGAAGGTGTCAATATCAAAGAAGCAATCACTGACATCATGAACAACGAATTTAAAGCAGAAAACGAATGGTCTTAGACCCTTATAGAAAGGAACATTATGAAACAAAAAGTCAGAAAAGCAGTCATCCCTGCCGCTGGATTGGGAACTCGTTTCCTCCCTGCAACTAAGGCCTTGGCCAAGGAAATGTTGCCAATCGTAGACAAACCTACTATCCAGTTTATCGTTGAAGAAGCTCTCAAGTCTGGAATCGAGGATATCTTGGTTGTTACAGGTAAGTCAAAACGTTCCATCGAGGACCACTTTGACTCAAACTTCGAATTGGAATACAACCTCAAAGAAAAAGGGAAAACAGATCTTTTGAAGCTAGTTGATGAAACAACTGGCATGCGTCTGCATTTTATCCGCCAAACTCATCCACGCGGTCTCGGAGATGCTGTTTTGCAAGCCAAAGCTTTCGTCGGAAATGAACCTTTTGTCGTGATGCTTGGGGATGACTTGATGGATATCACTAATGAAAAGGCTGTTCCGCTCACCAAACAACTCATGGATGACTATGAACATACCCACGCGTCTACTATTGCTGTCATGCCAGTCCCTCACGATGAGGTATCTGCCTATGGAGTTATTGATCCACAAGGCGAAGGAAAAGACGGTCTTTACAGCGTTGAAACTTTCGTTGAAAAGCCAGCTCCAGAGGACGCTCCTAGTGATCTCGCTATCATCGGACGCTACCTCCTTACACCTGAGATTTTCCAAATTCTCGAAAACCAAGCTCCAGGTGCAGGAAATGAAATTCAGCTGACAGATGCGATTGACACCCTCAATAAAACACAACGTGTATTTGCTCGTGAGTTCAAGGGAGCTCGTTACGATGTCGGAGACAAGTTTGGCTTTATGAAAACATCCATCGACTACGCTCTGAGACACCCTCAAGTCAAAGATGATTTGAAAGACTACCTCATCCAACTTGGAAAAGAGTTAGCTGGAGAGAAGTTAAAAAAATAATCTATAACAAAAGAAGAACTAGGATGGTTGACTATCCTAGTTCTTCTTTTGTTTATCTGACTATTAGTCACATAATAAAAAGCACCGAATCGGTGCGCACTTTTTCAAGTTGTGTACGGACAAAAGCCTTATTTTAACTTTGCTGTGTTGTTTCGAATGGTTCCAACATCTAAATTATATACCATTCTTTTAAAAATAGCAAGAGAACATCTATATAAAATAGAATAACATTTTATTTTTACAACTATAAAAAATTATATTGAAAACGTTTTATAATTTGTTGCTTTTAATAGTAAAAAGATATATAATTTAGCTAAAGTTAATATATTAGCACTTGCTGATACAACTTTTAAATCACAATAAAACGGAGAGCAATAGATGACTAAAAAACCTTACTCTATCGGACTTGATATCGGAACTAACAGCGTCGGATGGGCCGTCATTACAGATGACTATAAAGTCCCATCCAAAAAGATGAAAGTTTTGGGCAATACCGATAAACACTTTATCAAGAAAAATCTCATCGGGGCTCTATTGTTTGATGAGGGGACTACTGCTGAGGCTAGACGCCTTAAACGAACAGCACGTCGTCGCTATACCCGTCGGAAAAATCGTCTTCGCTATCTTCAAGAAATCTTTGCTGAGGAAATGAGCAAGGTGGATAGTAGTTTCTTTCATCGATTGGATGACTCCTTTTTAATTCCTGAAGATAAGAGAGGAAGTAAATATCCTATTTTTGCTACCTTGGCAGAAGAAAAAGAATACCATAAGCAATTTCCAACTATCTATCATTTGAGAAAACATCTGGCAGACTCAAAAGAGAAAGCTGACTTGCGCTTGATTTATCTAGCATTAGCTCATATGATTAAATACCGTGGGCATTTTTTATATGAAGAAGCTTTCGATATTAAAAACAATGATACCCAAAAAATCTTTAACGAGTTTACAAGCATTTACGACAACACCTTTGAAGGAAGTTCACTTAGTGAGCAAAGTGTACAAGTTGAAGCAATTTTTACTGATAAAATTAGTAAATCTGCAAAGAGAGAACGCGTTCTAAAACTCTTTCCAGATGAAAAGTCCACTGGTCTCTTTTCAGAATTTCTCAAACTAATCGTAGGAAATCAAGCTGATTTTAAAAAACATTTTAACTTAGAAGAAAAGGCACCATTACAATTTTCTAAAGACACCTGTGATGAGGATTTGGAAAACTTGCTTGGACAAATTGGAGATGACTTTGCAGACCTTTTCCTAGTCGCCAAAAAACTCTATGATGCCATTCTTCTATCAGGAATCTTAACTGTCACAGATCTATCTACTAAGGCACCACTGTCAGCATCTATGATTGAGCGCTATGAAAATCATCAAAAAGACTTGGCAGCTTTAAAACAATTCATCAAAAACAATCTTCCAGAAAAATATGTTGAAGTTTTTTCTGACCAATCTAAAGATGGGTATACTGGATATATCGAGGGCAAGACCACACAAGAATCCTTTTACAAATATATCAAAAATCTTCTCTCTAAATTCGAAGGAGTAGATTATTTCCTTGAGAAAATTGAACGTGAAGATTTCTTGAGAAAACAACGTACCTTTGATAATGGTTCTATTCCTCATCAAATTCATCTTCAAGAAATGAATGCCATTCTCCGTCGGCAAGAGGAACATTATCCATTTCTGAAGAAAAACAGAGAAAAGATTGAGAAAATCTTAACCTTCCGTATTCCTTATTACGTTGGTCCATTAGCTCGAGGAAAACGTGATTTTGCTTGGCTTACTCGAAATTCTGATGAAGCAATAAGACCTTGGAATTTCGAAGAAATTGTTGATAAAGCAATCTCTGCGGAAGACTTCATCAATAAGATGACTAACTATGACTTGTATCTCCCAGAGGAAAAAGTTTTGCCTAAGCACAGCCTGTTGTATGAAACATTTGCTGTCTATAATGAATTAACAAAAGTAAAATTTATTGCAGAAGGTTTAACAAGGTATCAGTTTTTAGACAAAAAGCAAAAGAAAGATATTTTTTATACATTTTTTAAAGCCGAGGATAAAAGAAAAGTAACTGAAAAAGACATCATCCATTATCTACACACTGTTGATGGCTACGATGGAATCGAACTAAAAGGAATGGAGAAGCAATTTAACGCAAGTCTCTCTACTTATCATGATTTACTCAAAATCATCAAGGATAAAGAGTTTATGGATGACCCTAAAAATGAAGAGATTCTTGAAAATATTGTCCATACTCTAACTATCTTTGAAGACCGCAAGATGATTAAGCAACGCCTTGCTCAATATAATTCTCTCTTTGATGAAAAAGTAATCAAGGCACTGACTCGTCGACATTATACTGGTTGGGGAAAACTCTCTGCTAAGCTAATTAACGGCATCTGCAATAAACAAACTGGCAAAACGATTCTTGATTATCTGATCAATGACGATTACAACAATCGTAACTTTATGCAGTTAATCAATGATGACAGACTTTCTTTCAAGGAAATTATCCAAAAGGCACAAGTCGTTGGCAAAACAGATGATTTGAAGCAAGTTGTTCAAGAACTTCCAGGAAGCCCTGCCATTAAAAAGGGAATTTTACAAAGTATCAAGATTGTTGATGAACTTGTTAAGGTTATGGGGCATGCTCCTGAATCCATTGTGATTGAAATGGCTCGAGAAAATCAAACTACTGCCAGAGGGAAAAAGAATTCCCAACAAAGATATAAACGCATTGAAGATTCACTGAAAATATTAGCATCTGGGCTTGATTCAAATATATTAAAAGAAAATCCAACAGATAATAATCAACTTCAAAACGACCGCCTCTTCCTTTACTATCTCCAAAATGGAAAAGATATGTACACAGGGGAAGCTCTTGACATCAATCAATTAAGTAGCTATGACATTGACCACATCATCCCTCAGGCCTTTATAAAGGACGATTCTCTCGATAACCGCATCTTAACCAAATCAAAGGAAAATCGTGGTAAATCTGATAATGTTCCTAGTCTGGAGGTTGTTCAAAAAAGAAAAGCTTTTTGGCAACAATTGTTGGATTCTAAGTTGATTTCAGAACGTAAATTTAATAATTTAACCAAAGATGAACGTGGTGGACTAGATGAACGTGATAAAGTTGGCTTTATCAAGCGTCAGTTGGTTGAAACGCGTCAAATCACAAAACATGTTGCACAGATTTTGGATGTCCGCTTCAATACAGAAGTGAATGAGAAAAACCAGAAGATTCGTACCGTCAAAATCATCACTTTGAAATCCAATCTAGTTTCCAACTTCCGTAAAGAATTTAGGTTATACAAGGTGCGGGAAATCAATGACTACCACCACGCGCATGATGCCTATTTAAATGCAGTGGTTGCTAAGGCTATCCTTAAGAAATATCCTAAACTAGAGCCTGAATTCGTCTATGGGAACTATCAAAAGTACGATCTTAAGAGATACATCTCAAGATCCAAAGACCCTAAAGAAATCGAAAAAGCAACTGAAAAGTATTTCTTCTACTCAAACTTGTTGAACTTCTTTAAAGAGGAAGTACATTACGCAGACGGAACTATCGTAAAAAGAGAGAATATCGAATACTCCAAAGACACTGGAGAAATCGCTTGGAATAAGGAAAAAGATTTCGCAACCATCAAAAAAGTACTTTCCTATCCACAGGTGAATATTGTGAAGAAGACAGAAATTCAGACACATGGTCTAGACAGAGGTAAGCCTAAAGGATTGTTCAATTCTAATCCATCTCCTAAACCATCAGAAGGTAGTAAAGAAAATCTTGTTCCAATTAAACAAGGACTTGATCCACGAAAATACGGTGGTTACGCTGGTATTTCTAACTCATACGCGATCTTAGTTAAAGCTATTATCGAAAAAGGAGCGAAAAAACAACAAAAGACAATTCTTGAGTTTCAAGGTATCTCTATTTTAGATAAAATAAATTTTGAAAATAACAAGGAAAACTATCTTCTTGAAAAAGGATATATAAAAATTCTTTCAACTATTACATTGCCTAAGTATAGTTTGTTTGAGTTTCCTGATGGTACAAGAAGGAGGCTAGCAAGTATTCTATCAACAAACAATAAACGAGGAGAAATTCATAAAGGTAATGAATTGGTCATCCCCGAAAAGTATACGACTCTTTTGTATCATGCTAAGAATATTAATAAGGCACTCGAACCAGAACACTTAGAGTATGTTGAGAAATATAGGGATGAGTTTGCCAAACTCTTAGATTATGTACTTGATTTTAACGAAAAGTATGTTGGGGCGTTAAAAAATGGAGAGAGAATCCGGCAAGCATTTACAGATTGGGAAACAGTAGATATCAAAGAATTGTGTTTCAGCTTCATTGGTCCAGAAAATAGTAAAAATGCTGGTTTATTCGAATTGACATCACAAGGAAGCGCCTCTGATTTCGAATTTTTAGGAGTAAAAATTCCACGATACAGGGACTATACACCTTCATCACTCCTCGACACCACCCTCATTCACCAATCCATCACTGGTCTCTACGAGACTAGGATTGACTTAAGCAAACTAGGAGAAGACTAATGGGATGGAGAACCGTTATAGTCAATACACACTCTAAACTTTCCTACAAGAACAATCACTTAATTTTTAAAGATGCCTCTCGGACAGAGTTAATTCACCTGTCCGAGGTGGATATCTTACTTTTGGAGACGACAGATATCGTACTCTCAACCATGTTGATTAAGCGATTGGTGGATGAAAATATTCTGGTCATCTTTTGTGATGATAAACGCCTGCCAACCGCATACTTAATGCCCTACTACGGTCGGCACGATTCCAGTTTGCAACTCTCTCGTCAAATCACATGGAACGAGAAGGCTAAAGCACAAGTTTGGACCACCATTATTGCACAAAAAATTCTCAATCAGGCTTTTTATCTGGGGAGTTGTGGTTTTCTGGAAAAATCTCAGTCCGTCATCGATCTCTATCATGGGTTGGATTTGTTTGATCCGAGCAATCGTGAGGGACATGCTGCTCGGATTTATTTTAATACCTTGTTTGGAAATGATTTTAGTCGTGAGCAGGATAATGATGTCAATGCCGCCTTGGACTACGGTTACACCTTGATTTTGAGTATGTTTGCGCGTGAGATTGTGTTGTCTGGCTGTATGACCCAATTTGGATTGAAACATGCTAATCAGTTTAATCAATTCAACCTAGCTAGCGATATCATGGAACCTTTTCGTCCGATTATTGACAGAATCGTCTATGAAAATCGAAACAGTTCTTTTGTCAAAATCAAGCGAGAACTTTTCACTATTTTCTCGGACACCTTCCACTACAATGGCAAGGATATGTATTTGACCAATATCGTCAGCGACTATACTAAGAAAGTCATTCAAGCTCTCAATCAACCGGAGAAAGGAGTTCCTGAGTTTAGGATATGAGTTATCGATATATGCGTATGATTTTAATGTTTGATATGCCCGTTGATACAGCAGAGGAACGTAAGGTCTATCGGAAATTTCGCAAGTTCCTCATAGATGAGGGATTTATCATGCACCAATTCTCCATCTATAGCAAGCTTTTGCTTAATAACTCTGCTAATAACGCCATGATTGAGCGACTCAAAACTCATAATCCCAAAAAAGGAAACATTACTCTCTTAACCGTTACAGAAAAGCAATTTTCTCGCATGATTTACTTAAATGGTGAGCGAAATACCAGCGTAGCAAACTCCGATGCACGTTTAGTTTTTCTAGGAGAGGAGCCTAGAGATGAAGATTAATTTCCCATTATTGGATGAACCATTAGCTATTGAAAATACAACCTTTTTAGTATTGGAAGACCAGTTTACCTTTTCAACTATCGTCAAGCAGTTCTACCAATATACTGATGATGGGGAGTTGAAGTTGTTTGATAGAAATCTAAAGGCTCTGAAAGAGTCCGAGTTACTAGTGATAACGGATGTCTTAGGATACAATCTCAACTCACCTGCTATGCTCAAGCTGATACATGCGGATCTTGAAAATCAACTCAATGACAAACCAGAAGTCAAATCCATGATTGAAAAGCTGGTAGCTACGATAACAGAATTGCTGGCATTTGAGTGCTTGGAAAACGAACTAGACCTAGAGTACGATGAAATCACCATTCTAGAGTTGATCGATGCGTTAGGGGTCAAAGTGGAAACTCTAAGTGATACACCTTTTGAAAAGATGCTAGAAATTGTTCAGGTTTTTAAATATCTTTCCAAAAAGAAACTCCTTGTTTTCATCAATGCGACCGCCTATCTATCAAAGGATGAGTTAGTAAATCTGATAGAGTATATCCAACTCAATCAACTAAGAGTCTTATTTGTTGAACCTCGAAAAGTCTATGATTTTCCGCAGTATGTGCTGGATCAAGACTATTTCTTGAATCCTGAAAATATGGTATAATAAGAGTAACAATTGGAATCAGACGAACTGAAGTCTGGCTGGGACGAATGGCGCGATTACGAAATTTCGTGAGAAAAATTTTTCTACGAGGTTTTAGAGCTGTGTTGTTTCGAATGGTTCCAAAACATATTTTTCATCTGGAACGGCAAAGTTATTGTTTTAGAGCTGTGTTGTTTCGAATGGTTCCAAAACGGGAGTGCAATACTTCTCTATGGCCAACAAGTTTTAGAGCTGTGTTGTTTCGAATGGTTCCAAAACGAAGTATCTGTTTAAGAGGTTCATCGACAAGTTTTAGAGCTGTGTTGTTTCGAATGGTTCCAAAACGGAAGCCTATGCTAATGCGTGGCAGTTCTCGTTTTAGAGCTGTGTTGTTTCGAATGGTTCCAAAACTTATTCTGAAGCCAGACTATGCAGTCAAACGTTTTAGAGCTGTGTTGTTTCGAATGGTTCCAAAACTGTGGTCAGCAGTTCTATACCTGTAGCCTGGTTTTAGAGCTGTGTTGTTTCGAATGGTTCCAAAACTTGCGTTTTGCTTATCAATTGGCATACTGTGTTTTAGAGCTGTGTTGTTTCGAATGGTTCCAAAACCAAGGTATTCCTGGAGCAGCTGGACGCGACGTTTTAGAGCTGTGTTGTTTCGAATGGTTCCAAAACAATGAGTTATAAGAATTACAAGCGACATCTGTTTTAGAGCTGTGTTGTTTCGAATGGTTCCAAAACTTATTCTGAAGCCAGACTATGCAGTCAAACGTTTTAGAGCTGTGTTGTTTCGAATGGTTCCAAAACTTTATTCTTAGCTAATGTAATACATACGTCGTTTTAGAGCTGTGTTGTTTCGAATGGTTCCAAAACCTAGGCTTTTTTCCTTCTTTGGATTGGGGTGTTTTAGAGCTGTGTTGTTTCGAATGGTTCCAAAACTGTGGTCAGCAGTTCTATACCTGTAGCCTGGTTTTAGAGCTGTGTTGTTTCGAATGGTTCCAAAACTTGCGTTTTGCTTATCAATTGGCATACTGTGTTTTAGAGCTGTGTTGTTTCGAATGGTTCCAAAACCAAGGTATTCCTGGAGCAGCTGGACGCGACGTTTTAGAGCTGTGTTGTTTCGAATGGTTCCAAAACCCAGGCATATTCTCCTTTTGGGGTCTTAGGTTTTAGAGCTGTGTTGTTTCGAATGGTTCCAAAACTGTTTTAGTTGCTCCATCTAAGACCCCAAAGTTTTAGAGCTGTGTTGTTTCGAATGGTTCCAAAACCTGCGCTGGTGTGTCCGCTGGCATAACGGCGTTTTAGAGCTGTGTTGTTTCGAATGGTTCCAAAACTTTTGCATGCCTGAATAACTCATATTTATAGTTTTAGAGCTGTGTTGTTTCGAATGGTTCCAAAACGAGCAAGTACGCTTGCCTTGTCCATGTTAGGTTTTAGAGCTGTGTTGTTTCGAATGGTTCCAAAACTATTTTAAATGGGTTAGCCAATTTGAATTGTTTTAGAGCTGTGCTGTTTCGAATGGTTCCAAAACTTCTGCATACCTGAATAACTCATATTGACGGTTTTAGAGCTGTGCTGTTTCGAATGGTTCCAAAACAGATTCTCTAGTAATTGGGAAATAGCGTTTGTTTTAGAGCTGTGCTGTTTCGAATGGTTCCAAAACCTTCTGCCTTCTGTTTCTGTTCCTTAATTTCGTTTTAGAGCTGTGCTGTTTCGAATGGTTCCAAAACATGTTATCAATTTTGAGACAATGGAAAGCAGTTTTAGAGCTGTGCTGTTTCGAATGGTTCCAAAACAAATAACGACCTTCACCTCATGCAATCTACGTTTTAGAGCTGTGCTGTTTCGAATGGTTCCAAAACGAAAATGCCGACCGTAGAAGTCGAAGAAAGGTTTTAGAGCTGTGCTGTTTCGAATGGTTCCAAAACATGTGAGATTTGGGGTGTATGTTATAAGCAGTTTTAGAGCTGTGCTGTTTCGAATGGTTCCAAAACTAAACAAGTGAAAGGTATTCTTGCTTCTAAGTTTTAGAGCTGTGCTGTTTCGAATGGTTCCAAAACCAGTCGTCCGCTTCCTTGCTTTCCATGTATGTTTTAGAGCTGTGCTGTTTCGAATGGTTCCAAAACATGAAGTATTTAAAAAATATCCAATCGACAGTTTTAGAGCTGTGCTGTTTCGAATGGTTCCAAAACTCGCATTTATTACATAGCACATAATAGAAAGTTTTAGAGCTGTGCTGTTTCGAATGGTTCCAAAACCCACTGTTCCTGAATCAAAGCGACATTTCTGTTTTAGAGCTGTGCTGTTTCGAATGGTTCAAACTTACATAAAAAGCTACTCAAAAAATGAGTAGCTTTTTAACTATTCCAACCCTACACATAGCTCATTCCCTTATAGCAAAGGAAAACGGCTAGTGCGATAAAAAGTACGGTTGCCCCGATTCGCTGGCTGGTACTATACATCTTTCTCTCCCATTTAACTGGAAAAATGACTGCTAGAAAAGCACCGCCTACTGCACCACCAATATGCCCTGCTAGGCTGATTCCTGGAATCAGAATACTTCCAATGATATTTATAACGAAAAGCGTCAGGTAGGATTGCCCTAACTGCTGGATATAGGGGCTGCGAGTCGCATAGCGCAAAACGATAATCGCAGCAAATAGTCCGTAAAGAGAAGTGGAGGCCCCTGCTGCTAGGACTTTCGGTGTGAAAGCAAACACAAAGAGGTTGCCCATCATTCCTGATAAGAGATAGAGAAAGAAAAACTGCTTAGAGCCGAAAATCTCCTCCACCTGTTGTCCAAGAAAGTAGAGAGAAATCATATTGACAATGAAATGCTCCCATCCAATATGCACAAATATAGCCGAAAATAGGCGCCAAATCTGCTCTGGGAACAGGCGAATGATCGGTCCATACATAGCTCCAAACTGAAACAGAGTTTTGACTTGATCAAAGTTGATACCCGTAGTAATCAGCATCAGTAGAAATACAAAGCCAGTCACTAGGAGAAAAAAACTAGTCACAGAGTAGCGTTTATCAAAGATTTCCTTCATAGATTAGCACCTCCTGGACGGGAATATCATGGTTTTCCGAGTTAAACTCCTGAACTTGACAAGGATAGATTGTACTCATGGTATGCCCAGCAAAATGTTCCAGATAGCGGTCATAGTAGCCTCCACCATATCCAATCCGATAGCCCTCTGTTGTAAAAGCCAAGCCCGGAACATGAATTAAATCAATCTGAGACGGTTCCACCACTTCCAAGTCTCCTTGCGGTTCCAGTAAACCAAAGGAAGTTTTTACCAACTGCTGCGGATCGTAGACCACAAAATCCATCCGCCCCTTGGGATAGGTTTTGGGTATCAGAACCTTTTTGCCGTCCTTCAGCGCCCGCTTGATCAATCCTTGCGTTTGAAATTCATGAGGGAAGGAGAGATAGGTTGCGATGGTCTTGGCTTTTTGGTAAAAAGGGTGTTGTAAAAAACGCTCAGTTAAAGCTCGATCCATAGCCTGTTTTTGCTCCTGAGATAGAGCCTTCATTTCTTGCAAAATTTTCTTGCGTAGTTCTGCTTTCATAGACAATTCCTCTACTCTGCTGCCTTCTTTTTCAAGAAACTAGAGACCGCATCTACCCCAATGGCTAAGGCCTCTTCCTTAGGGCTCATCTGAGGGTGATGAAGGGCGTAGGGACTATCGATACCTAGCCAGAACATAACGCCATCTACCTTCGAAAGGAGATAACCAAAGTCCTCACCAGTCATAGCCGGCTCGATATCAATCAACTCAATCCCGTCTTTCTCTTCAAAAAAGTCTATCAGTTCACGCGCCAAGGCTGGATGGTTCTCAACAGGTAGGTAGCCTCCTTGCTTGAGTTCCACTTCGACTTCCATATCAAAGGCTGCTGCAACCCCTTCTGCGACTGTCTTGACTCTTTTTTGTACCAAGAGACTCATTTCCTGAGTCAAGGCCCGAATGGTTCCATGCAAAAAGGCTGTGTCTGTAATGACATTGTTGGTTGTTCCAGCTTGGAAAAGGCCAAAGGTCACCACCGCTCCCTCGATTGGATTGACATTGCGGCTGACAACTGACTGTACTTGGGTCACAAAGTAACTAGCAGCAACCAAGGCGTCATTGGCTTCATGCGGAAAAGCTGCGTGTCCTCCTTTTCCTTTGAAACGGATCTTAACCTCGCAAGTTCCAGCAAAAAGCGTGTGAGTATTGGTCGCAATCTGGCCGACTTTCAGATCCGGGCGAACATGGAGCCCATAAAACTGATCTGGTAGCCAGTCCCCAAAAGCACCATCCTCATACATGAGCATACCTCCAGCTTCATTTTCTTCAGCAGGCTGAAATAGGAAGAGCAAATTATTCTTGGGTTGCTCCTCAAGGGCGCGTTCTAGACAGCCCAAGGCAATAGCCATATGAAAATCATGGCCACAAGCATGCATACGACCTTGATGTTGGGAAGAAAAAGAAAGGCCTGTTTGTTCGACGATAGGCAGACCGTCAATGTCTGTTCGCCAACCAATGGTCCGCTCCGGCTGACTTCCCTGCAAATAAACCAAAATACCTGTCCGCCAAGTACGAACTTGAACAAATCCCTTGCCCACTGTCAATTTCTCAATCACATCCAGCAAATAAGCCTGAGTCTCGAACTCCTCCAAGCCAATCTCTGGAATCTGGTGTAAATCTCGTCTAGTCTGAATCAAATCTAACATCTATCGATCCTCCTTTTGATAGAAGAAAGAGGCTGGAAAAAGGGTTCCGCCTCTTTTTTTACTTTTGCAATTACAAGGTACGAAGCGCATCCTCAAGCGCTGTTTTTTGTTGGGTTTGGCTGTCAATTTCTTTGATAATACGAGCTGGAATTCCTGCTACCACTACATTTTCTGGGACATCTTGCGTCACGATAGCTCCTGCAGCGACAACTGAACCACTACCGATTTGGACTCCTTCAATAACCACTGCATTGGCACCGATAAGGACATTGTCTCCGACACGGACTGGTTCAGCACTAGCTGGCTCAATCACACCCGCCAAAACTGCACCCGCGCCAACGTGGCTGCTCTTTCCAACGATGGCACGACCACCAAGGATGGCACCCATGTCAATCATGGTTCCTGCACCGATTTCAGCACCGATATTGATAACAGCCCCCATCATGATAACAGCATTGTCACCAATTTCCACCTGGTCACGGATAATAGCACCTGGCTCGATACGTGCGTTGATATCACGCTTATCTAGTAAAGGAACTGCAGAATTACGAGCATCTTGCTCGACAACATAATCTTGATTTTCTACCAAACCTTCGAGAAGCGGAGCCACATCCTTCCAGTCTCCGAATAGGACATCTCCTAGTTTGACAACAGAGCTAGGCACAGCAGTTGCGAGTTGTCCTTCAAAGGTTACTTTAACACTGGTTTTCTTTTCAGCATTGGCGATAAATTGGATGATTTCTTGGGCATTCATTTTTGTGGCAGTCATAGGCGCCTCCTGGTTCCTTATAATGATACCTATTCTACCAAAAAAGGCTTCAAATTTGAAGCCTTAAGCACTCGAACAGAACATTTTACCTTTCCTTCGTTTCCTCTATTGATAAGAAAACCATTGGGACGATAATCAAAATCATAGCCAAAGCTAGAAAACCATCCAAAACCATACCTAGAAATAGTACACTTAACAATGCGGAAGATAAAGGTTCACTGGCACTCACAACTGACACAACTAACGGTGAGACGAGTAGCACAGCCTTCATCGAAAGGAAAAAAGCAAAAGCCGTCCCAAACACAGCAATAGCAAAACAAATCAAAAGGCTCGTCACATCAAGTTGAAAGGTAATCTGATGAACAGGATAAAGAAAATTGCTAAAAACACCTGCTAGCAACATCCCCCAACCAACGGTTGGCACAAAACCATAGTCACGTGCAAAACGCTGAGGCAGGATAACGTTGAACATAACACCTACAGCACTGAGGAGTCCAGTGACCAAAGCTAAGGGAGTCATGGACAACTGGGACAAATCTCCTTTTGTGGCCATCAAAAAAACACCTAGCATGGCAATCAAAACATAGAGAATGGCTGTGATAGAAGCCTTCTTTTGATAGACGATACGATTATAAAACAAGATAAAAACTGGACTGATAAATTGCAAAATCGTTGCTGTCGTCGCATTGGAATACTCAACACAGAGATAAAAGAAAAACTGCACAGAAAAAATACCTAGAATAGCATAGGCTAAAAAAGGCAGATAATTTTTCTTGTCCCGCCAGATATCCAATAACTGGGTGCGTAACTGAAAGGCTGATAAAACTAAAACCAAACTCCCTGCCACTAGCAAACGCATGGAAGTGATCCAGCCAGACGACACCTGATAATGGGCAAAAAAATATTCTCCTAAAATACCACAAATTCCCCAAATCAGACCTGACAACAGTGAATATAGAGTTCCCTTAAAAATCTTCTTTTGATACTTATTCATTCTCCTATTGTAACACGAAATGAAAAAAGAAAAAAGTAGCATGAAAAAATATTATTGAATGAATCATGCTACTTTTTTATTCTATCGATTTGATTGATTTGAGCGAGTTGATGAGCTTGTTCCCGAACTGCTACTTGAGCTTGGGAGAGTTGGGGTAGGAAGAGTGGGTAAACTTCCTAAAATGCTCTTCCAAGCATTTTGATAATCGGCATCGCTCCCTCCGATGGCAAAGCGGTAAGTGGTTACTGGCGCCCCTTCTTTAGTAGCCCAATAGCTCGTTACTGTAGAACCTGAAACGGTGACTTCTTTGCCATTGATTGTGACCTTGCCAGGTTTCTCTCCTGTCGATTTGAGGACTTGAGACTTGGTCACACTTGGATCTAGACTAAAGCGCTCATTTCCCCATATGCCAGGTTCAGCTTGCTGGATAGCATTAACCAAGTGAGCCATATAGTTGGCATTGCGGTAGTGACCTGCTCCTTTGGCTAGTGGTCGGTTGTCATCGTGTCCTAACCAGCCCCCTAGAGTCAAGCGTGGCGTAGAAAGCATGAGCCACATATTTTCATCTTCATTGGTCGTACCAGTCTTTCCAATCCAGTCGGCGCGAGCTAGGCTTGGATTGATGGAAGCCAAGTCGGTCTGGAAGCTCGAAGTAATTCGAGATGAGATCACCTCGCGAAGCAGACTCTGCATGATGGTCGCTGTCGCTTTTGAATAAACTTGTACAGGTTGACTTTTATATTCATAAATCACTTGTCCAGTCGTCGATTCAATCTTGGAAATCATATGTTTCTTATGGTAGACCCCATTATTAGCCAAGGTCTGATAACCATTGGTATGCTGGGCAACTGTGACATCAATTCCCCCACCCATCGGTAAACTTTCGATACCATATTCTGGGATTTCATAACCCATTTTTTCCATATAACCTTTGACATCGACCCCCTTCTCTCGAAGCGTACGATAAGTCCAGTAGGCCGGGATATTCCATGAGTAGTTAAGGGCTTCTCCCAAGGTCATCATCCCTGTACCAGGACTATTGACATACATGATAGGATTGCCGTTTGAAAAGTTTGTCGGATAGTTAGACAAGATACTTGCACTTCCCATCAAACCTTGGTCAATCGCGATACCATAGGCCAGTATAGGCTTAGTGGTTGAAGCTGGAGAACGCTTGGTGTCAATAGCGTGATTGTTCTGATTTTCTTGGTAATTACGACCACCAACAAATCCAAGAATGGCTCCTGTTTGGTTGTCCATGAGGACATTCCCTACTTCGGGCTGGCCTGTCGAATCATCTAGCAGATAGCCGTAGGTCGCAACCGCATTTTGCATTGCGGTATGAACGTTTTTATTAATGGTAGTGGTAATTTTATAACCACCGTTTTCAATTTCCTTGGTTGCTAGGTCATGATAAGCTTTCTGGATAGACTCATTCTTTAACTCTTGAGCAGAGACATGATCTCTCTCAACTAGATAATCGTACATCCGATCTGTAGCTTCTGCCAAGGTTGCAAAGTAAAGATAGTCGCGTGAGCTTCCGTTGACACTACCTGATGGTAGAAAGTCTTGCTTAAAGTCATAATCCTTGTACTTGTCGTAATCTTCTTGGCTCAGAGCACCTGTCCGGTACATATTATAGAGGACGTCCTTGGCACGCTTGATTCCCAAAGCCATATCCTCATCACTCTTCATACTACCATCAGATTCATAAGGGGAATAACTAATCGGACTCTGTGGCAAGCCTGCGATAAAAGCCGCTTGAGGGACCGTTAAGTCCGAAGCTTTGACTCCAAAGATTCCTTCTGCAGCCTGCTGGGCACCTGCAATATTTTGACCTTTGTGATTGCGACCGAAAGGAGCAATATTCAGATAGGTTGTCAGAATTTCGTCCTTGCTCATGACGCGCTCCAAGGCAAGAGCATCTACGATTTCTGTCGCCTTACGAGCTAGAGTGGGAGCATCCCCTACCACTTGCTGCTTGATAACCTGCTGGGTCAAGGTCGAACCACCACTGGACGACCCTAGACCGACAAAGGTTCCCAAGGTCGCACGAATAACGGCCTTAGGCACAACTCCCTTGTGCTCGCTGAAATGCTCGTCCTCTGTCGCAATAATGGCTTTTTTTAGATTGTCTGATATAGCATCCGAAGCAACTGACGTGCGCAACAAATCGCCCTCAATCGAAGCAATGGTACTGCCGTCAGAATAAGTGATTTCTGAGATAGAGGCAATATCCTTCACTTGTTTGACCAACTCTTCTGCTTGAGGTACCTTGGCCTTGTCAAATAGAGCGACGCCATAGCCCATAGCCACACCAGCTCCAAAAAGGCCACCGATAAAACCTAGGATAAAGAGGGTGTTGAAGGTCACTTTAAAAGCACTCAAAATCTTAGCCAGAATAGACCAAACCCTTCTGACTTTGTCAGAAGAAGCCACTTTCTTATTGATCTTTTTACTTGCTTGTTTTTTCTTCCATTTGACAGATAGTTGCTGGAAAAATTGCAGCAACTTTGTTTTTAATTCATTGTTTCTTTTTTTCATGAATGTCCTCACTTTCTTTATTATACCATAAAAGGGAAACTTTCAATAAAATAGCCACTTTCTTCCCTATTCTACTAGGCTATTGACCAAGTTTGTGATACAATAGGTAGAAACAATATTTTATAAAGGAGAAAAGACACATGCACATTTTTGATGAGCTAAAAGAGCGTGGTTTGATTTTTCAAACGACTGATGAAGAAGCTTTACGCAAAGCCCTAGAAGAAGGTCAAGTTTCTTATTATACTGGCTACGATCCAACTGCTGATAGCCTTCACCTAGGTCACCTTGTTGCAATCTTGACAAGTCGTCGTCTGCAATTAGCAGGTCACAAACCTTATGCGCTCGTTGGCGGTGCTACAGGTCTCATCGGAGATCCGTCCTTCAAAGATGCTGAGCGTAGTCTCCAAACAAAAGACACAGTAGATGGCTGGGTCAAGTCTATCCAAGGACAACTTTCTCGTTTTCTTGATTTTGAAAATGGCGAAAATAAAGCTGTCATGGTCAACAACTACGACTGGTTTGGCAGCATCAGCTTCATTGACTTCCTCCGTGATATCGGAAAATACTTCACTGTCAACTACATGATGAGTAAGGAGTCTGTGAAAAAACGGATCGAAACCGGAATTTCTTACACTGAGTTTGCCTACCAAATCATGCAAGGGTATGACTTCTTTGTCCTTAACCAAGACCACAACGTAACCCTACAAATCGGTGGTTCTGACCAGTGGGGAAATATGACCGCAGGTACCGAATTGCTTCGTCGTAAGGCTGACAAGACTGGTCACGTTATCACTGTGCCACTCATCACAGACGCAACTGGTAAGAAATTTGGTAAATCAGAAGGAAACGCAGTCTGGCTCAACCCTGAAAAGACTTCTCCATACGAAATGTACCAATTCTGGATGAACGTCATGGATGCTGACGCTGTTCGTTTCTTGAAGATTTTTACCTTCTTGTCACTCGATGAGATTGAAGACATCCGTAAACAGTTTGAAGCGGCTCCACACGAACGCTTGGCTCAGAAAGTCTTGGCTCGTGAAGTCGTTACACTTGTTCACGGCGAAGAAGCCTACAAGGAAGCCCTCAATATCACAGAGCAACTCTTTGCTGGAAACATCAAAAACCTTTCTGTCAAAGAACTCAAACAAGGACTTCGTGGAGTGCCAAACTACCAAGTACAAGCAGACGAAAACCACAATATCGTGGAACTCCTTGTGTCATCTGGTGTGGTCAATTCAAAACGCCAAGCCCGTGAAGATGTTCAAAATGGAGCCATCTACGTCAACGGCGACCGCATCCAAGACCTTGACTATGTCTTGAGCGACGCAGACAAGCTCGAAAACGAACTCACTGTTATCCGCCGTGGGAAGAAAAAATACTTTGTATTGACTTACTAAATTGTTCAATATTTACCTATAAACAAAGGAGTTAACCTCGAGAAAGGTAACTCCTTTTTGCTGTGAATAGTCCCCACCTATCCCTTAATAGACAGGCTACGCAGTACAATGCGTAAGGTTGTTAGATTATGTAAGATAGAGAGATTTGAAGGACTGAGCCAGTTAAACAAGCCAAAGCCAATCAAACTACTATTTACGACAACGGTATCTTGAATATTCTTCTTAATGAGTGTTTGCAAAGATGATGATAGTGAATCCAACTCTTGGAAGAAATCCAAACGATTATCTAACAACAAGATATCACTCATCTGCTTAGAAATATCTGCACTCTCATTCATCACCACACCGATATCTGACAGGGTTAGAGCCGCTGAGTCATTCAATCCATCTCCAACCATCAAAATAGTGTGACCTGCTTTCTGCAGTTCCTCTACTAACTCAAATTTCCCATCAGGTTTCAAGTCTGTATATACCTGATCAAAGGGCAAATCTTTGACTAATTCCTCTGTCCTAACCAAGGTGTCCCCTGTTGCCAGAATCAATTTTTTCCCCTGTGCCTTAAGTTTATCCAAGGCTGTTTTTGCTTCTTTTCTCAAAGGAGTATGAATGCAGAACATTCCAATCAATTCATTCTGATAAGCCAAGAATAAGAGATTGTAGTGACTCTTGTACTCTTCAATTAAAGCATTTTGTTCTGAACTGATATGAATCTGCTCATCCTGCATCAAGACATAATTCCCAATAAGAACTGGTTGGCCATCTATATGAGATTTGATCCCCTTGCTTGCGATATATTGGAGTTTCCCATGCATTTCCTCATGTTCAATCCCCTCTATCTCAGCTTGCTTGACGATGGCATTAGCAATAGGATGATAAATGTGTTCCTCAAGACAGGCACTGATTCTGAGAATATCTTCCTCACTATAGTCCCCAAAAGGTAACACCTTTTCAACTATCGGATAGCTAGTTGTGATTGTTCCCGTCTTATCAAACAAGAAAGTATCAACTTCCAGATATTTCTCCAAAACATCTCCATCCTTAATCACCATTTCACGGTTCAACCCCTCCTTGATAGCTGTCAAATAAGCTACAGGAGTAGAGATTTTCAAAGCGCAGGAGAAATCGACCAATAGGAAAGAAATAGCCTTAGAAAAAGAACCTGTCAATAGGTAAGTCAGCCCAGCCCCCAAGAAATTATATTTGACGATCTTGTCCGCCATTTTGATGAAATAGCGTTGTTTCGTTTTCTTGTTTTCTTCAGATTTCTTCATCAACTCAATCAGTTGTAAAATCCGGCTGTTCATCTGATTATCGGTTACACGAATGCGTAACTCTCCAGTTTCTAATACTGTATTTGCACAAACCAAATCAGACTCTCTTTTTTCAACTGGAAAACTCTCTCCCGTCAAGGAACTTTCGTTGACCATACCTAAACCTGAAACTACTTGTCCATCAAACAGAATCTCATTTCCTTGAGATAAGACCAAAACATCTCCTATTTGAACATCGGAACTCTTGATACTAACAACCGTATCGCCCTGTACTAGGAATACATCGCTCTCTTTTGCAAGAAGACTCTGTTCTAAATCTGTTGCAGTTTTTTTCAAGGACCACTGATCTAAATGATTCCCCAAATCAAGCATAAACATGATGTTGCTCGCTGTCTTGGATTGGTTCATAAACAAGGATAATAAAATAGCCGAACAGTCCAAAACCTCCATCGTTAGTTCCTTACGCGCTAGGGTCTGATAAGCTTCTTTGACATACCCCAGAGCCTGATAACAAGTCCATATATAGCGAATAGGAGACGGTACAAGACTACGAAAAAGCACACGCTTAATCGCTGCACCTGAAACAATAGAATAGGCACTATCTTCTCTACGAATGGGAAGAGTCATCAACTCAGAAACTTTCCCTCTATCAATTCTTTTTAAAAAGGCTTCTGCATTATCTAATACAGAAAAGCCTTCTTTTATACGTAGAGTAAAGTGCTGTTGATCCATGTAAAACTGGATAGACTCAATTCCCTTTTCATCTCTCGCCAAGGAACGAAGATAGTCTTGAATATCCAAGGTGAGTGAAAAAGAAGATGATAGTCGGATATGTTGGTATCCTCTGTGTAGCACTTTAAAAGACATATTATTCCCCTATCAGGCTATCTAATTGCTCTTCTTTTTTCTCTTGCTCATACAAATATTTAGCATCTTGCAAGACATCGTCTCCATGTTGTTTTACAATGGAAACAGATGCATCCAATTCATCTTTCAATTTGTAAGCTTTAGCCAAAGCTTTAGAATAACCTTTTTTAGCTTCCTTACTTGCTAAGATTTTCAAACCAAGGGTTCCAAATGCAACACCACCTAAAAAGAGTGATGATTTTTTCGCAACTTTTGCGACGCTTAATACTTCTTTTAACATACTTATTTCCTCCTTATCATTATTATATAGCAATTTAGATATAAAAGCAATTTCATTCCATAAATTGGAGAATTAATTTTATTTCTACTGAATCTCCCATCTACTTATTCCTAAGGTTGCTTTCATTTGCCTCTTTTGATACACTTAAACTATGAATACAAACCTCAAACCAAAACTTCAACGTTTTGCTACTGCTAGTGCCTTTTCCTGTCCTATCTGTCAAGAAAATCTTGCTCTGGTGGAGACTAGTCTCAAATGCTTCAATCGTCATTCTTTTGATTTGGCGAAATTTGGCTATGTCAATCTAGCACCGCAAATCAAGCAATCCACCAACTACGACAAGGAAAATTTTCAAAACCGTCAGCAAATCCTAGAAGCTGGTTTTTATCAAACTATTTTCGAGGCAATATCTGACTTACTTGCAAACTCAGAAAGTGCCAAAACAATTTTAGATATCGGCTGTGGCGAAGGTTTTTACTCTCGTAAACTCCAAGAAAGTCACTCTGATAAAACCTTCTATGCTTTTGATATTTCCAAAGATTCCGTCCAAATCGCTGCTAAGAGCGAACCAAACTGGGCAGTCAATTGGTTTGTTGGGGACCTAGCTCGTCTTCCTATAAAAGATGCTAGTATGGATATCCTGCTCGATATCTTCTCGCCTGCCAATTATGGAGAATTTCGCCGCGTTCTATCCCAAAACGGTATCTTAATCAAGGTCATCCCAACCGAAAATCACCTCAAAGAAATCCGCCAAATGGTGCAAGACCAACTGACAAAGAAGGATTATTCCAACCAAGATATCAAGGAACATTTCCAGGAACACTTCAGTATCCAATCTCACCAAACAGCCTCCCTGACCAAACCCATCACAGCCGAGCAACGCCAAGCACTGCTCAGCATGACCCCCCTTCTCTTTCATGTTGACCAGACCAAGATTGACTGGAGCCAACTGACCGAGATTACCATCGAAGCAGAGATACTTGTGGGGAAAGCACTGTAAATTAGTTTAAGTCATAACCACCCGTGAAAACGGGTGGCTTGTACACCGGCTATAAGCCGTTTCTCTCCAGCGACGTCTAAAGACGCTCGCTGAACTTCGTTCAGGTCGTGCTATATTACTTGACTAATGCCCGTCACAACGGGCTTTTACCTTGTTCTAAATCCGCCATCAGAAAACGGATCTTCATATTCTTTTACACTCAGCTTATCGAGTGCAATGTCATTCTTTTCCTGCTCGCGAATATATTTAGCTACGGTCTTTTCGTTTAGTCCAACGGTACTTACATAGCATCCCCTAGCCTAGAACTTTCGATTTCCATACTTATATTTTAAATTAGCGTGCTTATCAAATATCATCAATGCACTTTTACTCTTGAGATACCCCATAAAATCGGAAATCGAAAGTTTGGGAGGTATCAGTACAAGCAGGTGTACATGGTCTGACATCATATGACCTTCGATAATCTCCACACCACGACAACGGCATAGATGTTTGATAATATCTATCAAATCCGACCTGACTTTGTAATATATCGCCTTACGGCGATACTTAGGTGTAAAAACTATATGATATTTGCACATCCATTTGGTATGTGATAAACCGTAACTGGTTTTAGCCATTTATTTTTCCTCCTTTATCTAACCTGAACAATTAGATTATACTTAGAAAAATAAATGGAAGCTAGAAGCCTTGTCAGCCACCAGCATAGCTGGTGGTTTTCTTGTTTTTCTCTACGAGAAAAACTGGCTTGAAGCCATAATATAAAAAAACGCACCTTAAATAGATGCGTTTTATTTTACAGTCTGATGTAATGAATCTTAGTTCAAGTGCCAGATGTCTTCGTTGTACTGAGCGATTGTACGGTCAGATGAGAAGAATCCTGCTTTGGCAATGTTAACGATGACTTTATCCAACCATGCGTCACGGTCTTCGTAGTCAGCCAACATTTGCTCTTTCACCTTTATGTAGTCTTCCAAGTCAAGGAGGGTCATGAACCAGTCTTTGTTGATTAATTCGTTGTAAAGACGCTCCAAGCGTTCTTTCTTACCTACTGCAAGAACAGCGTCGCTGACGATGAAGTCAACCAATGGTTTGATGGCTTCACGAGCGTAGAATTCGCTTGATTTGTAAGCTGCTTTTGCGTAAAGGTCGATAACAGTTTCAGAATCTTCACCGAAGATGTAGATGTTTTCGTCGCCAACCAATTCAGCGATTTCCACGTTAGCACCGTCCATAGTACCGAGAGTCAAAGCTCCGTTCAACATGAATTTCATGTTACCAGTACCTGAAGCTTCTTTGGAAGCAAGTGAGATTTGTTCTGAGATATCACATGCTGGGATAAGGAAGCTTGCTGCAGTAACGTTGTAGTTTTCAACCATTACGACTTGCAAGTGTGGAGCTACTGCTGGATCATTTGCAATCACTTCTGACAAGCAAAGGATCAAGTGGATGATGTCTTGAGCGATTGTGTAGGCAGGAGCTGCTTTACCACCAAAGAATACTGTGATTGGACGAGCAGGGATGTTACCAGCCTTGATGTCAAGGTATTTGTGAATCACATACAAAGCGTTCATTTGTTGGCGTTTGTACTCGTGAAGACGTTTGATTTGGATATCAAAGATAGAGTTTGTATTGATTTCCACACCTTGGTGTTCTTTCAAGTGACGAGCCAATTTACGTTTGTTGTGAGCTTTGATGCTTTCCAATTTTTCTTTGACAGCAGCCTTGTCTTCGTATGACAAGAGTTTTTCAAGCTCATCCGCTTCATGGTGCCATCCCTCTCCAATAATCTCATCCAAGTAGTGAGATAGTCTTGGGTTGGCATGCATGAGCCAACGACGGAATGTGATACCGTTTGTTTTGTTGTTGAATTTTTCTGGGTAGATGTCGTAGAAAGCTTTCAACTCTGAGTTTTTCAAGATCTCAGTGTGGAGAGCCGCAACCCCGTTTACGCTGTATCCATAGTGGATATCCATGTGAGCCATGTGGACACGTCCGCTCTCATCGATGATTTGAACAGCTGGATCTTTGTATTCTGCTTTCACACGGCGGTCCAATTCTTCGATGATTGGTACCAAGTGAGGAACCACTTCTTGCAAGAATTCAAGAGGCCATTTTTCAAGGGCTTCAGCAAGGATTGTGTGGTTAGTGTAGGCAGTCATGCTACGTACGATTGAGATTGCTTCATCAAGTTCGATACCACGCGCAGTCAATAGACGGATCAATTCAGGGATCACCATTGATGGGTGAGTATCGTTGATTTGTACAACTGCGTAGTCCGCAAGGTCATGCAAGTTGCTTCCTTTTTCGATTGCTTCGTCGATGATCAATTGCGCACCATTTGAAACCATGAAGTATTGTTGGAAGATACGGAGCAATTCACCTTGCTTGTCGCTGTCGTCTGGGTAAAGGAAGAGAGTCAAGTTGCGAGCGATATCTGTCTTGTCAAAGTTGATACCATCTTCGATGATAGAAGAATCAACCGAATCCAAGTCAAACAAACGCAAGCGGTTTTTAGTAGCTGTCTTGTAACCAGGTACATCGATATCGTAAAGGGTAGATGTCAATGTGAAGTGTGCAAATGGCACTTGGTAGCTACGGCTTGAGCGAACCAACCAGTTTTGCTCTGTCAACCAAGCATTAGGAATTGTTTCTTGTTGGTTGTTTTTAAGAACTTGTTGGAAAAGACCGAAGTGGTAGTTCAATCCAACACCATCACCATTCAAACCAAGTGTAGCGATTGAGTCGATAAAGCAGGCTGCCAAACGTCCCAAACCACCGTTACCAAGTGATGGTTCTAATTCTACTTCTTCGATTTCGATCAACTCTTTACCTGCAGCTGCAAGTTCTTTTTTCACATCGTCATAAAGACCAAGGTTAATCAAGTTGTTTGACAAGAGTTTACCGATCAAGAACTCAGCTGAGATGTAATAAACTTTTTTCTTACCAGTGTTGACTGGTTTTTGGCTGCTAGCAAGTTTGCTGTAGTTGAGAAGAGCAAGGTAAAGCTCTTCATTGCTACATTCTGCAATAGTTTTATTGTAACGCTTTTGTACAAATTCTTTTAATGGTAACATGTTTATGTGTCTCCTGATATTGTCTTATTTCTTTAATTCTACCAAATTTTCATTGATTCGGCGATAAATTGTAGTCAAGTCAAGCAAAGTTTCTTCAACAGCTGGTGTGAGTTGATCTGCTGTCATACGCCATGACCAGTTTCCACCAAGGGTAGATGGGAAGTTCATACGAGCTGACTCATCTAGTTCTAACAAGTCTTGCATGGTTGCAATAGCCATGAAGCTAACGGATGAAAATACTGTGCGAAGCATTGCGTGTGGCACTGTTTCGTACTCTTTACGGTTCGTGTAACGAGCCATGTATTCACGAGTTGGATCGTCAATCTCATTACGGTACCAACCAAGGACCGTATTGTTATCATGTGTTCCTGTGTACATAACAGAGTTGGCAGGTGCCAAGTGCGGGCTATCGATACTTTCGTCTTCTGGGTTGAAGGCAAATTGAAGAATCTTCATTCCTGGGAAGCCAGTACGTTCACGTAACTCGATGACTTCATCTGTCATGAAACCAAGGTCTTCTGCGATGATGTTTAGCTCACCAAGTTCTTCTTTAACAGCTGCAAAGAGCTTGTAGCCTGGACCCTTCACCCATTTACCAGGTGCCGCTGTTTCAGAGCCAGCTGGGATTTCCCAGTAAGATTCGAAACCACGGAAGTGGTCGATACGAACGATATCATAGATCTTGAAGCTTTCGCGCAAGCGTTCAACCCACCATTTGTAACCGTCTTTGTCCATCGCTTCCCAGTCATAGATTGGGTTCCCCCAAAGCTGACCAGTGGCAGAAAACTCATCTGGTGGGCATCCTGCGATGCAAGTTGCTTTACCATTGGCATCTGTCTTGAAGAGATGTGGATTTGCCCACATGTCGCTTGAATCTTCCGCAACGTAAATTGGCATATCTCCAACGATTTCGATGTGGTTGTCGTTAGCATAAGCTTTCAATTTCAACCATTGTTGGAAGAAGAAATATTGAGTCACACGGTGGTAAACCAACTTGTCTGCCAATTTCTCACGGTAGCTTTCAAGCGCAGAAGCTTTACGAGCACGAGCATCTGCATCTGGCCATTCTGTCCAAGCAAGATTGTCAAAATGCTCTTTGATCGCCATATATTCTGCGAAGAGTTCGAGCCATGATTGGTTGTCTTGAGCAAACTTCTCAAAATCTTTGACATCACCCACTTCCAAGAAGCGTTTAACTGCTTTTTCTAAAAGCGGACGACGTGCGTAGTAAATCTTCGCATAGTCAACTTCAGATGCATCACTACCAAAGTCAACACCTTCAAGATCGTTAGCTTCCAACAAACCTTGCTCTACCAAGATGTCAAGGTCGATAAAATGTGTATTTCCAGCAAAGGCTGAGAATGATTGGTATGGAGAATCTCCATAGCTTGTTGTCCCAAGAGGGAGGATTTGCCAGTAACGTTGCTTCGTACGAACCAAGAAATCAACGAAATCATAGGCAGTCTGACCAAATGATCCAATTCCGTATGCTCCTGGTAGAGAAGAGATGTGCATCAACACACCACTTTGACGTTTTTTCATAATAGCACCTCATGTGTTTGTTATAAAACGTTGCGCAATCAAGGCGCAAACGTTTGCGTTAAGTTAAGTATAGCGCATTTTAAACACAAATGCAAGCGTTTTTAAAAAATTTTTTTGAATTATTTTAATCAACCAAAACTTGTTCCCACTGATATTTTATGAAATGAGCGAAAAATTTTTTAAAAATTTTCTGATTTAAGATAATTCATTCCAAACATCTGCTCTATTTTCTGAAAAATCGAGCTTAATTTACGCAATCGTTTCCCTAATATATTTTCAATTCAAGAAAAACAAATATTTTAAGTTCTTTCTTATATAAGGGCTTTAACAAATGTTTGAAACCTTAAAATTTTTTTAAAATTTTTTCTAAAAACGCTTGCAACCGTTTTCTGATTGTGCTATACTAGTCCCATAAAAGAAAACGTTTGCGTTTTCTCATTAAATTATTTTTGTTATTCTTTAGGAGGAATACACTATGTCATCTAAATTCATGAAGAGCGCTGCTGTGCTCGGAACTGCTACTCTTGCTAGCTTACTTTTGGTAGCTTGCGGAAGCAAAACTGCTGATAAAGCAGCTGATACTAGCTCATCTGAAGCAAAAGAAATCACTCTTTACGTTGAAGACCAATACAAAGCTTATGCTGAAAAAGTTGCTGCAGCTTATGAAAAAGAATCAGGTACAAAAGTTAACATCAAATCTGGTGACCAAATGGGTGGTCTTGACAAACTTTCTCTTGACAACCAATCAGGTCAAGCTGCTGACGTTATGATGGCACCATACGACCGCGTAGGTAGCCTTGGTACTGACGGACAACTTTCAGAAGTGAAATTGAGCGACGGCGCTAAAACAGATGATAAAACTAAATCTCTTGTAACAGCTGCTGACGGTAAAGTCTATGGTGCTCCAGCTGTTATCGAATCACTCGTTTTGTACTATAACAAAGACTTGCTGAAAGAAGCTCCTAAAACATTTGCTGATTTGGAAAACCTTGCTAAAGACAGCAAATACGCCTTCGCTGGTGAAGATGGCAAAACTACTGCCTTCCTAGCTGACTGGACAAACTTCTACTACGCATACGGACTCCTTGCTGGTAACGGTGGTTACGTATTCGGACAAAACGGTAAAGATCCTAAAGATATCGGACTTGCAAACGAAGGTTCAATTACAGCTATCAACTATGCTAAATCTTGGTACGAAAAATGGCCTAAAGGTATGCAAGATACTGAAGGAGCTCCAAACTTAATCCAAACTCAATTCCAAGAAGGTAAAACTGCTGCTATCATTGACGGCCCTTGGAAAGCTCAAGCATTCAAAGATGCTAAAGTAAACTACGGTGTTGCGACTATCCCAACTCTTCCAAACGGAAAAGACTACTCAGCATTCGGTGGTGGTAAAGCTTGGATCATCCCATCAAGCACTAAGAATCTTGAAGCTGCACAAAAATTTGTAGACTTCCTTGTATCAACTGAACAACAAAAAGCGTTCTACGACACTACAAACGAAATTCCAGCTAATACTGAAGCTCGTACTTATGCTGAAGGCAAAAAAGATGAGTTGACAACAGCCGTGATTGAACAGTTCAAGAACGCTCAACCAATGCCAAACATCTCACAAATGTCAGCTGTTTGGGACCCAGCTAAAACAATGCTCTTTGAAGCTGTAAGTGGTAAGAAAGATGCGAAAACAGCTGCTAACGATGCTGTAACATTGATCAAGGAAACAATCAAACAAAAATTTGGTGAATAATTGATTTGTTCAAGGGGGGTGGAAGCAAAATCCCCCTTTGAATGTATAGATACGCCTATTATCATACGAACGTATCTTACGATCGAATCCGAGTTTTATCTCGCATCCTATGAAAGGAGTAATCATGGAAAAACAACAGCCTCGCAAAGCAGCCTTGCTGTCAATCATTCCTGGTTTAGGACAAATTTATAACAAACAAAAAGCTAAAGGATTGGTTTTCCTTGGTGTTACCGTTTTATTTGTTCTGTATTTTCTAACACTTGCAAGCCCTGAATTGAGCAATTTGATCACACTTGGTGACAAACCTGGTCGTGATAATTCACTTTTCATGCTGATTCGTGGTGCCTTCCACTCTATCTTTGTCGTCGTTTACTTGCTCTTTTATATCTTTAATATCAAGGATGCACATACGACTGCTAAACGCATCAACAACGGTATTCCTGTAGCTCGCACCTTCAAGGATATGATTAAAGGTATTTATGAGAATGGATTCCCATACCTCTTGATCATTCCATCTTATATTGCAATGACCTTTGCAATTATCTTCCCAGTTATCGTAACCTTGATGATTGCCTTTACCAACTATGACTTCCAACACTTGCCACCAAACAAATTGTTGGACTGGGTTGGTTTGACTAACTTCACAAACATCTGGAGCTTAAGTACCTTCCGTTCAGCCTTTGGTTCCGTTCTTTCTTGGACCATCATCTGGGCCTTGTCTGCTTCTACTTTGCAGATTGTGATTGGTATCTTCACAGCGATCATTGCTAACCAACCATTTATCAAAGGAAAACGTATCTTTGGTGTTATTTTCCTTCTTCCTTGGGCTGTTCCAGCCTTCATCACTATCCTGACATTCTCAAATATGTTTAATGATAGTGTTGGTGCCATCAATACGCAAGTCTTGCCTCTTTTGTCTAAGGTCCTTCCTTTCCTAGATGGAGCTCTTATCCCTTGGAAAACAAATCCAACTTGGACTAAGATTGCCTTGATTATGATGCAGGGTTGGCTGGGATTCCCATACATCTACGTTTTGACCTTGGGTATCTTGCAGTCTATTCCTAACGACCTCTACGAAGCGGCTTACATCGATGGTGCCAATGCTTGGCAAAAATTCCGCAACATCACTTTCCCTATGATTTTGGCTGTTGCGGCACCAACATTGATCAGCCAATACACCTTCAACTTTAACAACTTCTCTATCATGTACCTCTTCAACGGCGGAGGTCCTGGTAGCGTTGGTGGCGGAGCCGGTTCAACTGATATCTTGATCTCATGGATTTACCGTTTGACAACAGGTACATCTCCTCAATACTCTATGGCGGCAGCTGTTACCTTGATTATCTCAATCATTGTCATCTCTATCTCTATGATCGCATTCAAGAAACTACACGCATTTGATATGGAGGACGTCTAAGATGAATAACTCAATCAAACTCAAACGTAGACTGACTCAAACCCTCACTTACCTCTACTTGATTGGCCTATCAATTGTCATTATCTATCCACTTTTGATTACCATCATGTCAGCCTTTAAAGCAGGTAACGTCGCAGCCTTTAAACTAGATACTAACATCGACTTCAATTTTGATAACTTTAAAGGACTCTTTACTGAAACCTTATACGGTACTTGGTATCTCAATACCTTGATTATCGCCTTGATTACCATGGTTGTTCAAACAAGTATCATCGTACTTGCTGGTTATGCTTACAGCCGTTACAATTTCTTGGCTCGTAAACAAAGTTTGGTCTTCTTCCTGATCATCCAAATGGTGCCAACCATGGCCGCCTTGACTGCCTTCTTCGTTATGGCCCTTATGTTGAACGCCCTTAACCATAGCTGGTTCCTCATCTTCCTCTACGTCGGTGGAGGTATCCCTATGAACGCTTGGCTCATGAAAGGTTACTTTGATACCGTGCCAATGTCTCTTGATGAATCTGCGAAACTAGATGGTGCAGGACACTTCCGTCGCTTCTGGCAAATCGTTCTCCCACTTGTTCGCCCAATGGTGGCTGTACAAGCTCTCTGGGCCTTCATGGGACCTTTCGGAGACTACATCCTCTCTAGTTTCTTGCTTCGTGAGAAAGAATACTTTACTGTTGCCGTTGGTCTCCAAACCTTCGTTAGCAATGTGAAAAACATGAAGATCGCCTACTTCTCAGCAGGTGCCATCCTCATCGCCCTTCCAATCTGTATTCTCTTCTTCTTCCTACAAAAGAACTTTGTTTCAGGACTTACAAGTGGTGGCGACAAGGGATAATTTATCCCCGCCACCCTTTTTCATTTTATACTCTTCAAACCACGTCAGCTTTATCTCCAACCTCAAAGCTGTGCTTTGAGCAACCTGCGGCTAGCTTCCTAGTTTGCTCTTTGATTTTCATTGAGTATTAGCGATTGTTACTGTAAATAATATTCATGCAACAAGCAATTTATCTCCTAGACTTGAAATAAAGCACATTTCTCTATATAATAATACTCATATAGAAAACACTTTTAGAAAGATGCCTATGCTTCCATATCCATTCTCGTATTTCTCTAGTATCTGGGGATTTCGTAAGCCCCTATCAAAACGTTTCGGTCTCAACTGGTTTCAGCTTCTCTTTACGAGCATTTTCCTCATCAGTTTGTCTATGGTTCCGATTGCCATTCAAAACAGCTCGCAGGAGACGTATCCACTGGATACCTTTATCGATAATGTCTACACTCCACTGACAGATGAAGCCATCATGGACTTGTCAGAGAATGCACAAATCGTTGATGGAAAGCTGAACTACTCAGGTACAAAGAATCAGCAGCCTTCTCTTTTGATTGGCCCGAGCCAAAGCAAAGAATTACCAAAGGACTTGCAACTTCATTTTGATACAGAAGAACTCGTCATCAGTAAGGAAAGTAAGGAACTGACTCGCATTCGCTACCACGCGATTCAAACGGAGAGTTTCCAGAGTAAGGAAGCTTTAACCCAAGCGATTTCTAAAGACTGGTACCAGCAGAACCGTGTCTATATCAGCCTCTTTCTCGTCCTTGGTGCTAGCTTCCTCTTTGGATTGAATTTCTTCATTGTCTCTCTTGGAGCTAGTCTTCTCCTTTATATCACCAAAAAATCACGCCTCTTTTCATTTAGGAGCTTTAAAGAGTGCTACCATTTTATCTTGAACTGTTTAGGATTACCAACTTTGATTACGCTTGTTTTGGGACTTTTTGGCCAAAATATGACAACCCTGATCACTGTACAAAATATTCTTTTTGTTCTTTATCTGGTCGCTATCTTTTATAAAACACATTACCGCGATCCAGATTATCATAAATAGGAGATTTTTATGCCCGTTACGATTAAAGATGTGGCCAAGGCTGCAGGTGTCTCACCTTCAACCGTAACCCGCGTTATTCAAAACAAATCAACAATTAGTGATGAAACCAAAAAACGAGTTCGCAAGGCTATGAAGGAACTCAACTACCATCCCAATCTCAATGCTCGCAGTCTAGTTAGCAGCTATACTCAAGTTATCGGTTTGGTGCTTCCTGATGACTCGGATGCCTTCTATCAAAATCCTTTCTTCCCATCTGTCCTTCGTGGTATCGCCCAAGTCGCGTCCGAAAACCACTACGCTATTCAGATTGCAACGGGGAAAGATGAGAAGGAACGTCTCAATGCCATCTCACAAATGGTCTATGGAAAACGTGTTGATGGCCTGATCTTCCTCTACGCTCAAGAAGAAGATCCACTGGTAAAGCTCGTAGCGGAAGAACAGTTTCCTTTCCTCATTCTTGGAAAATCTACTTCACCCTTTATCCCTCTTGTTGATAATGACAATGTACAAGCTGGCTTTGATGCGACAGAGTATTTCATCAAAAAAGGATGCAAACGAATTGCCTTCATCGGGGGAACCAAGAAACTTTTCGTTACACAAGACCGTTTAAGAGGTTACGAATTATCTCTCAAACAACACCAACTTCCGATTGATACCAACTTAACCTACTTTGCGACCGAATTTCTAGAAGAAAAAGGGTATCAGTTCAGTGAACTCCTGTTCAATCACGATCCGCAGATTGATGCTATCATCACCACTGACAGTCTCCTAGCAGAAGGAGTTTGTGACTACATCAGTAAGCATCAGTTAACTGTTCCTGTCTTGAGTTTTGACTCTGTCAATCCTCGACTTGACCTCGTAGCTTATGTCGATATCAATAGCCTGGAACTTGGGCGCGTTTCCTTTGAAACCATTCTCCAGATCATCAACGATGCTAAAAACAATAAACAGATTTGTTACCGCCAGTTGATCGGACACAAAATTATCGAAAAATAAAGACCAGCCCCAAGGCTGGTCTTTTGAGTATTATTAATTGTCTGTTTCTACGAATCGTCCTAGGATGTGGACATTTTCGGATACAGAGACAAAGGCTGTCGGATCGACCTGTTTCATGATGTGTTTAAAATCATTAAACTCTGCTCGTGTGATAACCGTAATCAAGACTGCTTTTCTCTCATGATTATAGGTTCCTTCCGCATCGTGGATCATAGTAGCTCCGCGGTGCAATTTTTTATGGATTTTTTCGATTACCTTGTCAGGATTACTGGTCACAATCATGGCCTGCATGCGTTTTTGCTTGGTAAAGACCGCGTCTGTCACACGGCTCGATACAAAGATGGTAATCATAGAATAGAGGGCGTATTTCCAACCGAAGGTCAATCCAGCAATCAACATGATAGTCCCATTTACCAAGAAGGAAATACTGCCGACATTTTTCCCCGTTTTCTTGCGAATGGTGAGGCTGACAATATCTGTACCTCCACTGGAAATACTATTGCGCAAAGCAAAGCCGATTCCCAAGCCCATGACAACACCCCCAAAGAGAGCATTGATAATGGGATCCTCTGTCAGCGTCACAACGGGCACAAACTGGATAAAGAGGGAACTCATGGATACCGTGATAAAGGTAAAGACCGTAAACTTATGTCCAATCTGATACCAAGCCAAAATCATCAGTGGGATATTAATGGCATAAAAGGTCAGCGATATCGGAATGTAAAAACCAAACCAGTGATGACTCAAGGCAGAGATAATCTGTGCCAGACCCGTCGCACCACTCGAATAAACGTGTCCTGGTTGAAAAAAGAAATTGACCGCTACTGCTGACAGAAAGCCATAAACCAGAGAAGCCGAGATTTTCTCATCATATTTTTCCCGAGAGATACTTTGTAAAACTCGTAAGATTTTTATCTGATAAGCAAAGCGGCGCAGATAATAGCGCCACCGCTTAATTCGTTTTGCTTGTTTCATCTTCTTCTACTTGTAAGCTGAGTTCCTCTAGTTGTTTGAGAGCGACTGTTGATGGAGCTTGTGTCATTGGGTCGGTTGCCTTATTGTTCTTAGGAAAGGCAATCACTTCACGGATATTTTCTTCTCCTGCTAAGAGCATCACAAAACGGTCAAGACCAATAGCCAAACCACCGTGTGGTGGGAAACCATAGTCCATGGCTTCAAGAAGGAAGCCAAACTGGCCATTTGCTTCTTCAGCTGAGAAACCAAGAGCCTTAAACATGCGTTCTTGAAGGTCTTTTTGGTTGATACGAAGGCTACCACCACCAAGCTCATAACCGTTCAAGACAATATCGTAAGCAATGGCACGAACATTTGCCAAATTACCTTCTAATTCGTGAGCTGTTTCTTCCTGTGGAAGGGTAAATGGATGGTGAGCACTCATGTAACGACCTTCTTCTTCAGACCATTCAAACATTGGCCAATCAACCACCCAAAGGAAGTTAAATTTATCGTTATCAATCAAGCCAAGCTCTTTGGCAATACGGCCACGAAGGGCACCAAGGGTTGCATTGGCTACCTCCAGCGTATCCGCCACAAATAGAACCAAATCCTTATCTTCAAGACCAAGTGCCGCTGTCAATTCTGCTTGGATACCAGTCAAGAACTTAGCAACTGGTCCGTTTAATTCTCCATCCACAACCTTGACCCAAGCAAGACCTTTAGCACCGTACTGCTTGGCTACTTCGGTCATCTTGTCAATGTCTTTACGTGAGTAGTTATCTGCTGCTCCTTTGACCACAATGGCTTTAACAGCAGGTGCTTCTGAAAAGACTTTGAAATCAACACCTTTGACCACTTCTGTCAGGTCCTGAAGCAACATGTCAAAACGAGTATCTGGCTTGTCAGAACCATAAAGAGCCATAGCATCATCATACTTCATACGGGGGAATGGAAGGGTCACTTCAATGCCTTTTGTTTCCTTCATCACGCGCGCAATCAAGCCTTCTGTGATATCCTGGATTTCTTGCTCCGTAAGGAAGGATGTTTCTAAGTCAACCTGAGTAAACTCAGGCTGACGGTCACCACGCAAGTCCTCGTCACGGAAACATTTGACGATTTGGTAATAGCGGTCGAAACCAGCATTCATCAAGAGCTGTTTGGTAATCTGTGGGCTTTGAGGAAGAGCGTAGAAATGCCCTTTATTGACACGAGATGGTACCAAGTAGTCACGCGCCCCTTCTGGCGTTGACTTAGAAAGGAAGGGTGTCTCCACATCAATAAACTCCAACGCATCCAAGTAGTTGCGGATAGAGTGGGTCACCTTAGCACGAAGCTTAAGGTTTTCTAGCATTTCTGGACGACGAAGGTCAAGGTAACGGTAACGCAAACGTGTATCGTCATTGGCCTCAATGCCATCCTTAATCTCAAAAGGTGTTGTTTTGGCTGTATTAAGCACAGTAAGAGCTGTCACGTTCAACTCAACCGCACCAGTCGGCAATTTATCATTGGCTTGCTCACGCGCAGCAACTTGTCCAGTTACCTCAATGACAAATTCGCTACGAAGACTTTCAGCTGTTTCCATGACCTCTGCAGATACTTTTTCAGGGTTGATAACCAACTGCATGATTCCTTCACGGTCACGAAGGTCGATAAAGATCAAACCACCCAGGTCACGACGACGACCAACCCATCCTTTCAAGGTCATTTCTTGTCCGATGTGTTCCTCACGAACACGACCAGCATACATACTACGTTTCATTGTTTCTCTCCTCTTTTATTCTGTTACTATTTTACCATAAAAGCGCAGGCTCTTCATGAAAATCAGCAGAAAAGTTTGATTGTCTTTAGAAATCAAAACGAACAGACAAAAAATCCGATGAAAACGTCATCGGATTCCCTAAATATGATTTTTAACCTTTTTTACGCTTTTCAGCAATCTCAGCTGCCTTTTTAGGTAGAACAATCTCCGTCGCATAAGCTGTCGCAAAACGTAAGATTCCTGCAATAGGCGCAAAGACAACTGCTAGATAGTTGTAAAAGAAGTCGCCTTTAAAGGCATAGGCAAGTGCTCCGATTATAAAGAAGAGAACGACCGCCTGTATCACTGCTAATAAAATTACTCGTTTCATGTGACCTCCTGATTCTATTATAGCATGAGTATCATCAAAAAGCCGATTAAATTATTCAAAGCGTGTAAAGAAATGCTATAAAGAAGACCTTTTCGGCTCACATAAGCCAGACCCAAACTCAATCCCAGACTAGCATAGACTAAAAACTGTTGCAAAGTTCCTGGAAAATGAATCAAGGCAAAAAGCACACTCGATACGAGGAGAAACAGAGCTGTCTGTTTGCTGTTGTTCTGTTTAGGAAAGAGATAGCGCGCTAACATCCCTCTAAAAATGAGTTCTTCTGTCAGAGGAGCAAAGACCACCACCATAAAGAAACCAAAGACAGGCTGAGCCAATGTCAATTGTGATACAGTCTGTTGATTAGCCGACGGATCATCTGGCAAAAAGAACTGGGCTGTAATCGCCACTAGCAAAACCAGGGTTGGTAACCAAATGAAACGATTAAAAGCAGTCGTCTGGATGCTAACCTTTTCTGTCTGATACCATCTGTAAACTCCATAAACATAGGCCCCTGACAGAGCGATATAAAGTGGTAAGACTCCATATATTGAAGCCCCTAGTCCAAGAGCTGATAAAGCCATACTCTGAACCAGACCATAGCCAAAGAAAAAGGATACAACAGCTAGAAGAAACCAGCCAAGATTTTTAAGTAAGTTCATATGGGCCTCCTACTTTCCTTTATAACTATTTTTCAATACAAAGAGACTAGTTAGTCCTAGCAAAAGGATCCATGCTAGCAAAAGAGCAAGACTTCTCAAAGATAACTCTCCGCCACCTTCTTTTAACAGACTTACCAAAGGACCAATGAAAGAATAGTCCAACAGTTTTTGCGCAGTTTCGTTTTGAATGGCAAGAACGGGCAAGAAAGAGACGGTCAGCATAGGAAAAATACTATACACTTGCGCCTTAGACTGGGTATCTGATACTGCACCGATAAGAAGATTAAGAAAGATTATACTGATGGTCGCTAGAATCAGATAGAGGCCATAGGTAAGAAAGTAGTTTGTCAAATCAACTTTAAGATATAGAGGGAGAACAACCATCGAAAGAAGCATCACGAGAAGAGGAAGAGCCATCATGCTCAGAGTATACTCCGTTGCTGTCACACCACTTAGTATGAGTGATTTAAGATTACGTTTTTCCTTATCCTCAGCCATCATAATCGATACCATATAACCACTTCCCATACTCAAGACCATCGTCAAACTCATAGAGAGGAGAAACACACTCAATTCTCCGCCCTTGTTTAAGAATTCATTATACAGGATAGCAATACCAAAAGGCATTAATAAAGTCGCTAACAAGGTTGAATTGCTAATAAGAACTTGCAACCTTAACCAAAGAAGGGCATTTAATTTTCTAAACATCTAACTTTTCTCCTGTCAATCTAATAAAGATTTCTTCTAAAGTCGGTTCACACGAATGAACAGCTATTAGATTTGTCGTATTCAAATGAGGCAATTCTTCAAAAGGAATCACTTGCTCGCGCCCATTTTGATAGCGTAAACGAACCTTTTTATCCTCATGGTATTTCTGGATAATCTCTTGTGGGCTACCATACTCAATCAACTTTCCCTTATTTAAAAGAGAGAGGCGATCGCAAAGCAAGGTTGCTTCATTCATATCGTGGGTTGTTAAAAAGATAGTTGTCCCAGCCTGCTTCAGTTCCTGCAAGAGAGCATGAATCGATTTTGAGGTGGTAGGATCAAGACCACTTGTTGGCTCATCCAGAAAGAGGATTTTGGGAGCATTTAGAAGAGCACGAGCCAAGAACATCCGTTGTTTCATACCTGTGGATAGTTTTTCTGCGATAATGTTTTTGGCATCTGATAACCCAACTTGATCAAGTACTGTATCTACTCTAGAAGCTTTAAGACCATAAAATTTTGCATAAATGAGCAGATTTTTATAGAGGCTCATCTTTTCATAAAAACCACTGGTATCACTAACAATCCCGATTTGTTCCAAATCATTTGAAGTCAAATTTCGAGAGGACTTCCCTAGGAGAACGGTCTCCCCCTGATCTGCAGCTAACTGCCCCGTCAGAACATTGATCATAGTTGTTTTACCTGAACCTGAAGGCCCTAGAAAGCCAAAAATTTCACCCTCTTGAATCTCAAAAGAAATCTGATTCAGAGCTTTCTTGCCTCCAAAACTTTTGCTTACATTTTCAACACGAATCATAGGAACTCCTTTATTTGAAATAACGTTTTACCATAGGTAATTGCATCACATTGATATAAATATGGATCGCTCCTACAAGCAAGAAGGCTAGTAACTGAATCTCTCCTGTCAATAAAGAAAAGATAGCAATCAAAAAATAGAGACCTGGCAAGACATACTGATTTAATTGGAATAAAATTCGAAAACTTTGTTCCAAATTAGCCTGACGCTCCCCTTCATCATAGGAATTTATGTAGTCCAAGACATCCTTTGGTGTAGAGAAGAATTCCAAATCAAACTGACGAACGATCGCAATGGTCTTATAGAGATATTTTTGAGCACTGAAAATCATCACTAATGCCAAAAAAGAAAGAGATAAGGTTATATAGCTGATATTTAGTACAATGACTTCACTACCTGAGATGAAAAGAGCCAAAAAAATCGCTACACCTGCACTATTAAAAGCAATAGTTCCAAACTCGAGATTACGATACATTTGTACATAATAGGTTTCATTCAGATCATCATCCATTTCCTCGTGATACAAGGAGTGAAATGTTCTGCTTTTCTTTAAGAAATCGAAAGTCAAAAACATACTAATGAAACCTAACAGTAAACAAATAGATGATATCCATGGAGTCACGGTTTTGACATCTAAAATGGTTCCGTAGTTTTCGGTATAGGCCTTAAACATCTCTGCAAACATGCCCAAGAAGCCTCCCAAGATAACAGCCATTAAAAACAACAATCCACGTTTCTTTTTCATATTCATCCTCTTTCTAAACTAATCCAACCAACCACTGACCAAAGTCCTTACCTGACTCAAAGATAGCGACCAAACCTTCTGTTCCAAGTGACACCAAAATCAAACAAACAGCAAACAAGAGAATAGCTTGGTTTCTAGCTTTTTTTGCTCCATCTCCCAAGGGTTCATTGCCAAGCCAACCTGCTAGATAGGCATAGAGAGTTACTGTTATAATCCCAATCTCTGTCGAAGAGAGAAACAGCAAGACTGTCACCAAACGAACGATATTGGCTTGAATGTTAAAATAATTTCCTAAACCTGCACAAACACCCGCAAGTTCTTTGTGCTCAGTATCGACTTGAAAACCTGCTAAAAACTTTTTCATATTCATTCTCCTTTTTCACTTGCTAGATTTTTGAATTTCTTTTCAATCCAGTCAACTACTGGGATGAGAGCAAAGTAGGCCCAAACAAATTGGTCGCTTTGATATGGATTAAACCAGCCTAGGTCCATCCCAATCAGTAGAAATACGCTGACTAATAGAGCTATGGCAACTACATAATAGATTACTTTATACTTGTTCATCATTTTTCTCCTTTTTCTTCAACCGATTGAAAATGGACAAGAGGACTAAATTAATCCAAAACAAATACTTACTTTCAACAAAATAGAACCAACCCAGTAATGTTCCAATCATAGCAAAAGCATTCACAATAAAGGCAAAAACACTCATATAATAAATCACTTTATACTTGTTCATCACTCGTCCTCCTCTATCCGAAATACCGACTCGACTGGTTCATTGAATATATGCGAAATCTTCAGGGCGATCACAACTGACGGGGTATATTCGTCCCGTTCTAGTAGGCTAATGGTCTGTCTGGAAACTCCTGCTAACTTGGCCAGTTCGGTCTGATTGAGACCATCGCGAGCCCGAAGCTCTTTTAAACGATTTTTAAGCATTCCTTTCTCCTTCACTCTTAACTTGCTTATATTGTAACACATCTTTTTCTTTTTGACAACAATATTTGTCAAAAAGTTTATGATTTTTGTCATTTTGCAAAAGAAAAAGGTCAGGAGTAGGTTCCTGACCAGTTTATCTGTTATTAAAATCCTAGTTTTTCAAAGACTTGAGAGAAGTTTTGGCTGATGGTCTCAAGGGACACTTGCACTTCTTCTCGTGTTTGGTTGTTCTTAACCGTCACTTGTCCGCTTTCGACTTCGCTCTCTCCTAGCGTGATGAGGGTCTTAGCCGCAAAGACATCGGCTGACTTGAACTGAGCTTTGAGTTTACGATTGAGGTAATCACGCTCTGCTTTGAATCCTTGTTGGCGAAGGGCTTGTACCAATTCCAAGGCCTTAACATTTGCTTCTTCGCCCAAGACTGCGATATAGACATCTAAGGCATTTTCAATAGGGAGGGCCACACCTTGCTTTTCAAGGATGAGAAGCAGACGCTCTACACCAAGTCCAAAACCAAATCCAGCAGTTTCAGGACCACCAAAGTAAGCAACCAAACCATCGTAACGACCACCCGCACAGACAGTCAATTCATTGCCCTCGATCTCAGTGATAAACTCGAAAATCGTGTGGTTGTAGTAGTCCAGACCACGCACCATATTGGTATCGATGATATAGTCTACACCCAGATTTTCCAACATCTGACGCACAGCATCAAAATGAGCTTGACTTTCTTCATCAAGGAAGTCCAAGATAGACGGTGCATTCTCCACTGCCACCTTGTCTTCTTTTTCCTTAGAGTCCAAGACACGGAGAGGATTTTCCTCCAAGCGACGTTGGCTATCCTTAGACAAGGTCTCCTTGAGCGGTGTCAAATAGTCAATCAAGGCTTGACGGTAGGCTGCACGGCTCTCTGGATTTCCAAGAGTGTTGAGATGCAATTTAACACCTTGTATGCCGATTTCTTTCAAGAAGTGGGCTGCCATAGCAATCGTTTCTACATCGGTAGCTGGATTGCTCGAACCAAAGCACTCCACACCAATCTGGTGGAACTGACGCAAACGACCTGCCTGTGGACGCTCATAACGGAACATTGGGCCCATGTAGTAGAACTTACTTGGCTTTTGTACTTCTGGTGCGAAGAGTTTATTTTCCACATAAGAGCGGACAACGGGCGCAGTTCCTTCTGGACGGAGGGTGATATGACGATCACCCTTGTCATAAAAGTCGTACATTTCCTTGGTTACGATATCGGTCGTGTCCCCAACAGAACGACTGATGACCTCGTAGTGTTCAAAAATAGGCGTGCGCACTTCTGCGTAGTTATAGCGCTTGAAAATTTCACGGGCAAAGCCCTCAACGTACTGCCACTTGGCAGACTCAGCAGGTAAAATATCCTGCGTTCCTTTTGGTTTTTGTAATTTCATAGGGAATCCTCTTTAAACTTAATAGTCTTATTTTACCATAAATAGAGGGATTAAGACAGTGAGAAAAAAATTAGGATTTACATATCATTTTTGAGATTCAGACTTGTCAGAAGAATAGCCAGCAAAGAAAGGACAACAAATAAAATCCAAGTCAACTGCATATTCCATACGGCTACAAGTGAAAAACAGGCTGTACCAAGAGGTACCGATAAGGTAAACAATAAACCTAAAAAATTACTGGTACGAGCTAGAACCTCTGGAGCTAGATTTTTCATGAGCATGGCACTAATCTTTGGGGACACTTTACCAGACACATACAGAGTTAAAAAGAGGAATAGCAAACCAAGCACGACTTGATTGAATAAGTTAGCCAGACCAACTAGACTGACTCCTAATGTCGCCCACATCATCAATCTAGGCAAGGACTGCTTCCCAAAATAATCATTGCCCGTAAGGCTACTGATGATGATAGCTAATAAAACACAGACTTGCTCGATAAATAGTGCCTCTGTGTAAGAAAAATTCAAGAGAGAATGACTCAAAAAGAAGATGTTATAAATGCTTCCTAAAGCGCCACCCAAAGCATTGATAAGCAAGACAGCAAAGATCATGAATCCAAAGTTTTTCTGTCCACTTTTAAGAAAAACAAGACGTAAATTTCGGTAAATTGTTAGGAACTGTTCTTTGATAGAAAGCTTCTCATTTTTTAGGATTTCACCATCAGCAGATGAAATTGATAGGCTTAATTTGCTTTTTCCTAAAAAGAGAATAGCGGCTGATACTAGGAAAAAACAGGCATTGATTTCCGCAACGAGAGAAAAATTATTGACCGATAGACCTAAGAGCCAGACTCCGAAAGCTTGACCACCAATAGCTGAAATATAGGTGATGAACTGGGAAAAAGAATAAGCCTCCATCAGATCATTTTCAGCCACTTTTTCCTTAATGAGAGGCATGCGTAAGCCACCTGCAAAATCACTGATCACATCGCTGATGACATTAATCAAACACAGGCTGGAAAAAGCAAAGAGACTGCCTTGACCAAGCAACAATGCTGCTAGAAAGAAGAGAAGAGCCTGAAATAAACCACTATAGGTCATCCATTTGACCTTGTCCCTCGTGTAATCTGCCCGAATCCCTACAAAAACTGTGAAGAGAGTCGGAAGAATCATCACAACATTTGCTACGGCAACCGCAAAAGAGGCTTGTGGCAAAGTCGATGCATAGACAATAAATACCAAGTTAAAAATAGAAGCACCAAAAGCATTGAAGAATCGTGATAAAGTCAAAATTCTATAAGCTGGATTTCTAAACAATAGTTTCATAGACAGTCTCCTCTCCTTTTCTAAGTTCTACATCAAGAATAGTTTTAGTATAGCACTTATGAATTAACGAGGAGATTTTCTTGAATATATGCAACAAATAAAATGAAAAAAAGAAACGATAGAACTTCTTTGATGACGTGAAAAAGGTCAACAGTTCTATCGCTTAAAATTTCAAATGATTTTCTTAGTTTGCAGATATTCAACAATCGGTCGTTTTTCTATAGTATTCGGCAGATTTATTACACCCAAGCATCTCAAAAATATGGACAGCATCCTCCATCTTTTTCTGACCTTCCTTGACTCTGCCTTGCTTACTATCAAGAAGACCTTCCGCCCACAAATAGACTATCCTGAGATAGGTCTCATTTTCCTTGTAGAAATGCTCTTCGATGACACGTTTAAAATAATGGGCATTGGTAAATTCTTCACACTCAATACTGGCTAAAAAACCATTCAATAGCATGGTGTGAAATAGGTTCCGATTTCCCTTCATTTCCATTAGAAAATCAGATTTGCGGACCATTTCTCGTACATATCTAGTAAAAAGAGGAACAGATAAGAGTGGGGAACTAACTGAGAACAAATTGAGTTCATAAATTCCCCAAATCTCGGTAGAAAACAGGTAATCATGAAGGACTTTCTCTTCCTCTGCTGTTAACTCTACCGTTTCATCCATACTCTTCATATACGACTTGATAATAATGGCATTTAGAATATGTTTCTGTTTATTTTGAGAATCGGCATGCTTTTGATACTCCTTGCGATACAAGTCCTCGAGAGGTGCTATGTTCTTTGGATCCAAGATATCTGTGATTTCTTTTCTCAACTCAGAATCTGTATCATACTGAAAACCTCTAGCCAGAAAGAGGATTTCCTCCACACTCGCAGATATATTTTCTAGGGCAAACAGAAACTTTCCCACCGAAAGCTCACTCTGACCTGTTTCAAATCGGGACAACATGGACGGCGAAAATTGTCCACCAGTTGCTTGTCTTAATGAGATATTTCTTGACTCTCGTAATTGTCTAAAGACTTTTCCAAGATTCTCCATCGTGTTCTCCCTGATTGATTATTTTCTTTATTCTATCATACTTTTCAGAAAATTCATCAAAAACTTGCTAAATTGTCAGAATTATGAGAAAATAGAGGATATTTATCACGTGGAGGGACTGTTATGAGAGACGATATCAAAATCAATGACCGCGCCTTGGCCTTACAAGACCAAATTATCGAAAAACTAGAGAAGGTTTTTGATACAGATGTGGAATTGGATGTTTACAATCTAGGGCTGATTTATGAAATCAATCTAGATGAAACGGGTCTCTGTAAGATTGTCATGACCTTCACCGATACTGCCTGTGATTGCGCCGAAAGCCTGCCTATCGAAATCGTCGCAGGTCTGAAACAAATCGAGGGTATCGAAGATGTCAAGGTTGAAGTCACTTGGTCGCCTGCCTGGAAGATCACACGAATCAGTCGCTACGGCCGTATCGCCCTTGGACTGCCACCTCGTTAATACTCTTCAAAAATCAAATTCAAACCACGTCAGCTTTATCTCCAACCTCAAAGCTGTGCTTTGAGCAACCTGCGCCTAGCTTTCTAGTTTGCTCTTTGATTTTTATTGAGTATAAGCAGGCAAATCACTTTTGAAGATGAAAAGAAGCAAGCCGAGATTGGCTTGCTTTTTGAGTTTATTTTTTACCTGACTTGTCCATATTCCAGAAGTCTGTCACGGCTCCGCGTGAAGCAGATGATACGATGTGGGCATATTTACCAAGGACACCACGGCTGTAAAGTGGTGGCAAGGTTGTTTCTGCCTTACGTTTTTCAAGTTCTTCTTCGGATACGGCCATGGAAATTTCTTTGGTATCTTGGTCAACCGTAACGATATCTCCTGTACGAAGGTAGGCAATCGGTCCACCATCCTGAGCTTCAGGAGCGATATGTCCAACAACCAGACCATAAGTACCACCAGAGAAGCGTCCGTCTGTCAAGAGGGCAACCTTGTCTCCTTGACCTTTACCAACGATCATTGATGAAAGTGACAGCATCTCAGGCATACCAGGACCACCCTTAGGTCCAACGAAACGAACAACGACTACATCGCCGTCAACGATTTCATCTGTCAAGACAGCCTGAATAGCATCTTCTTCTGAGTCAAAAACCTTAGCTGGTCCAACGTGACGACGCACCTTAACACCTGATACTTTGGCAACCGCACCGTCAGGGGCAAGGTTCCCGTTCAAGATGATAAGCGGACCATCTGCACGTTTTGGATTTTCAAGTGGCATGATAACTTTTTGACCTGGTGTGAGGTCTGCAAAGTCAGCCAAGTTCTCAGCGACGGTCTTACCGGTACATGTGATACGGTCGCCATGAAGGAAACCATTTGCTAGCAAATACTTCATAACCGCAGGCACACCACCGACTTCGTAGAGGTCTTGGAAGACATACTGACCAGATGGTTTCAAGTCGGCCAAGTGAGGCACGCGCTCTTGGATCGTATTGAAGTCCTCAAGGGACAAATCAACATTAGCCGCATGGGCAATAGCGAGCAAGTGAAGAGTGGCATTGGTAGAACCACCGAGAGCCATCGTTACAGTGATGGCATCTTCAAAAGCTTCACGAGTCAAGATATCTGATGGTTTGAGACCAAGCTCCAACATCTTGACAACAGCACGTCCTGCTGCTTCGATATCTTCTTTCTTGTCGGCTGATTCAGCTGGGTGAGAGGATGATCCTGGCAAACTCATACCTAGAACTTCGATAGCAGTCGCCATGGTATTAGCAGTATACATACCGCCACAGCCACCAGGGCCAGGGCAGGCATTACATTCAAGACGCTTCACGTCCTCAGCTGTCATGTCACCGTGGTTCCATTTTCCGATTCCCTCAAAAACAGAAACCAAGTCAATATCTTTGCCATCAAGATTTCCGGGTGCAATAGTCCCACCATAGGCGAAAATAGCCGGGATATCCATATTAGCAATGGCAATCATAGAACCAGGCATGTTCTTATCACAGCCACCGATAGCGACGAAGGCATCGACGTTGTGACCACCCATAGCCGCCTCGATGGAGTCCGCGATGATGTCACGAGATGTTAGAGAGAAACGCATACCAGGCGTTCCCATGGCGATCCCGTCTGCTACGGTAATAGTTCCAAACTGTACCGGCCAGGCGCCCGCAGATTTGACACCTTCTTTAGCCAATTTCCCAAAATCATGCAAGTGAATGTTACATGGTGTATTTTCCGCCCAAGTCGAAATCACTCCCACAATCGGTGTTTCAAAGTCCTTATCTGTCATACCAGTCGCACGAAGCATGGCACGGTTTGGTGATTTTACCATACTGTCATAAATGCTACTGCGGTGACGTTTATCTAATTCAGTCATCTTATCCCTCCCATTTCAGTTTTTACTATTATAGCACAATTTTCGCATGAAGAACAGAATAAAATTCTTGAATTTTCAGAAAATTCCGATTAACAACTTCTAATTTTTTCATCTTTTTTTGTCAAGTAACTTTACTTTACAAAAAAAATGTGTTATCCTAGTATGGTTGATGAAAATCAGTAGATTGAATCGAATATAAATACCTAAAGGAGAAATCAAAATGGCAGTACCTGCACGTCGCACTTCAAAAGCGAAGAAAAACAAACGTCGTACACACTACAAAGTAACAGCTCCATCTGTAAACTTTGACGAAACTACTGGAGATTACTCACGTTCTCACCGCGTATCACTTAAAGGATACTACAAAGGACGTAAAATCGCTAAAGCTGCATCAGCTGAATAATAGAAGGGAGATACCATGCGCGTAAATATTACACTTGAACACAAAGAATCTGGTGAACGCTTGTACCTTACTTCTAAAAACAAACGTAACACTCCAGACCGTCTTCAATTGAAGAAATACTCACCAAAACTTCGCAAACACGTTGTGTTTACAGAAGTTAAGTAAGCATTCAATACGAATCAATACATAAGAAAAACGCTTATTTAAAGCGTTTTTTTCTTTTTGTTTAATTCAGTACATCGCAATAAAAATCATTCGAATGACTACCTTTTTGACTATATTTTTTGTGAAATAAATTAGAGGATCGGATATATAGAAAACGCTCTAGTCATATTGTCTAGAGCGTTTTTGTGTTGTTTAAGAGAAATAGATGGTGATTTTAGATAACTACACATTTCAGATTTTTTAAAACGAGATTTAATCAATGATAACTAGAAAGGATTATTATGGTTACAAAAAATAAATTTCAATACTGTATTTACAATCATGAGAGACTAGAACTTCATGATCTACAAAAGGAATATCAAAAGGATAAATCTGGGACAAAACTTAAGTATGAAAACCAATTATTTTGTCCTGGTTGTTGCAAAGTGGACTTAGTGATAAATGAGAAAAAAGGGAAAAGCTATTTATCGAGTCATCCTAAATTATCTCATGGTGACGGATGTGATTATACTTTTGAATCAGCTTCAAAAATAGAACTGAAAGAATACTATGAGAAAATTGATGCAGACCTAGCTGAGCAACTCTTAAATCGTATTTTAGAAGAAAAGGCCACTAGAGAAAAGCAGGCAGGAAAAGCCAATTTCCCGCAAGATAAGAACAAAATTTCTGACGTAAAATTTGTTTTAAAGAATAAAGATGGTATCAGAAAATATTTACCTCGCAGATCTCTCCTCTTAAATAAATTAGAAGAATCCGCTCACCTGACTATGTACTATGGAGAATGTAAGGTATTTATAGGTAAGACTGATAAAAAATACTATCTACGAATGTTTCGAAATAATGACCATGCCAAGTACATCTGTAATCTAATCACTCCAGAGAAAATGTATTTCCTACAAAGTTAGCTTTTATTTCTACAATAAGGAAGAAGGGCGAATACTATTACGCATGCTAAAATGTCTTAAAATTACTTAAAGTAATAAGGATTTAAATCTAAGCTCATACTTCTAAAACAAAGCCTCCCCCCTATCCAAAACAATCACATAGTTTGCTAGAGGGAAAAATAATTTGCTAGAAAATCAGAAGTTATGTAAAATAGAAATATATGAATAACAAGGAGCTAAATTTAAATGACAGATAATATTTATTTATTTTTAATCGATTATACAAAGTCACTATTGTTACATCCGATCGTAAATGGTTTACAGTTAGGATTTTACATTTTTTTATGGCAAGTAATAGGCATGCCTATCATTTCTTTTGTCAATGATTTAACAGAGCCATTAAAAGTGAAATTAGACCTGAAAGTCAACTACTTTGTCCTGATTTTTGGTTGTTTAACAGGTTTATTTTCTTCAGTGTATTTCTTATCTGGGTTAGAGGGCGAAAACAATGTGTATAGCCGTGCTTTTAGATTGATTGGTATTTTTGGAAGTGTCTTTCTATTCCTTATCCCTGTAACTCTCATCTTGGGGGCGGGGATCATCATTCCTATTTATTCGATTATAATGTGGATTGTTAATGGCATTATTAGTCTCCTACCTATTCTAGCTGGACTTGCAATCATCATGCCTATTGTATTCATTGGTGGGTTATTCTCAATAGTGAGCATCGTAGTCGGAAGATTATGAGAAGTTAAGGATTATAAAAAGAAAGTAAAAAACTATGGATTATGATATTTTTGAAGATTATAGAAAGAACCCTCCTAAAAAAGATAAATATGAGGGACTGCCTCCTGAAGAACGTATTGAACTTATAAAACAAGAGTATTTTAGGAAAGAAGCCAAGAAGAATAGAGAGGAAGAGGAACGTAAGCAAGCTCTTATCAAAGCAAAAAAAGATAAGAAATACAAGGAATACAGTTCTAAGGTAGAACTATTATTTAAGTGGATGATTGGATTTGCTTTGTTTGCAGTTATATCTGCTGGATATTGGTTTAATAAAGACTATTTCTTTTTAACATTGCAAGGAGGAATTTCTATTACAGGACCGACTAAAGAACTTGGTAAGGCAATTGTTGAATTTATTCTTTCTATAATGTTAAGTTTCCTTGCCCCTGCTTTGCTGACTTTTTTCATAATTGATACGCCAAAAAATAAAAAGGAGGAATAATCATGGCAAAATTTAAAAGCTTATTTTTAATAGCAGCGCTCTTTATTAGCGTAATTCTTATTGGATCTGTATCAGGAGTATTTTATGCTAAATATATGAATACCAAAAATGAAACTAAACAACAAACTCAATCTGTTCAGAGTAACGAAGAACAAAGCACAGAAAAAGTAGGTGAGACTCCTGCAGATGATAAAAACTATAACACTGCCCTTTCTTCTCTTGAAATGCCTGGGCACAAAGTAAAACCAGAGATAGAAAAAGAAGTGAAAGAGGCCTTTAAGGTTGTTATTAAAGAATGTAAAACAGCGAATATCTTAGAGATTGATTTTTCTATGGAGAAGCATTTAAAAATGGCAGATAAGGCCCCTATAAGGTCCTTTGCAGTGTCATTCCAACAAAATGGATATGATGTAAACGTAGATGATATTGAAGTTTATGAATCTAAATCATCAGACGTAGTTCAGTTTATTGTTAAGTCCACTAAAAAAGGCGAAGATAACATCTTTTGGGTTGGCAACTATAACACATTGGCTCACCAAGTTAGTATTTCTAACTATTACGGTGGTAAAGTAGGAAAGGCATTTGGGTAAGGAACAACAACTTATCAGATGAGTTAATCATATTAGCTAAACTTAATGTTCTTATATATAATTATATAACTAATATGTGACGATTTAAATTATTCACATCAATAGCTTAAGTGGTTAATTTTAAGTTGATTTAGTTTGTATAGATTGGGAGAAGAGTATGTTATATGTTGTAGCAAGTGTTATTCTATTTTTTACTTTAATCGGCATTTATCAAAAAAAGTTTAAAGTTAAAGCATTAACAGTGCCGGCAATGCTTTATGTGTTGGCGATTGTCTTTAATCTTATTTTTAAAGTGAAATAATTAGAAGTCGAAAATGGGAAAAAGATAACTGTACATGATAATAATGATTTTCAGCAATTATCTTGTTTATTACGAATAAAAAAACACTGTAGAATTGAACTGCACCCCAAAAGTTAGATTTTTTCTGTCTAACTTTTGGGGTGCAGTTCAATAGCGGGTGGTTTATTTATCTCGCACCTTACGGAGCGAGACGGACTAATAGTCACATAATAATAAGGGTGCCCCATTTTTGGGCTACCCTATTACTATACCTAAAATTAGTTATGGGTAACTAAAAGGGTAGTAAAAACAAAAAAAGCACTCTAGGATAGAGGCCTAAAGTGCTTAGTTTCAAGGCTTTACAGCCTATCTTATTTAATAAAATATTACAACATTTTGTTGTAGAATTCAACGACAAGTGCTTCGTTGATTTCTGGGTTGATTTCGTCGCGTTCTGGCAAGCGAGTCAATGAGCCTTCCAATTTTTCAGCGTCAAATGATACGAATGCTGGACGTCCAAGAGTAGCTTCTACTGCTTCAAGGATTGCTGGAACTTTCAATGATTTTTCACGAACTGAGATCACTTGACCTGGAGTTACGCGGTATGATGGGATATCAACGCGTTTTCCGTCAACAAGGATGTGACCATGGTTTACGAATTGACGGGCTTGACGACGAGTAGTCGCAAGACCAAGACGGTAAACAACGTTATCCAAACGACGTTCCAAAAGAAGCATGAAGTTGAAACCTAGGATTCCGCCTTTGATTTTTGTAGCTTGTACGAACAAGTTACGGAATTGTTTTTCACCTACACCGTAAGTGAAACGAAGTTTTTGTTTTTCAGCCAATTGCAAACCGTATTCTGACAATTTAGAACGGTTGTTTGGTCCGTGTTGTCCTGGTACGTAGTTACGACGTGCCAATTCTTTACCTGTACCTGTAAGTGAAAGGCCAAGGCGACGAGCTTGTTTCCAAGATGGTCCTGTATAACGTGACATATGTATGTCCTCCTGATATAAATAATATTTCGGTGGAAATAGTCACTTAGAAAGCCCTGATTCGTGCAGATGCCCTTCGCCTAAACAGCCAAGGTTACTTGTCATAAGACACCTGTTGACGAGCTTCATGCTTTCCTGCTGCTATTTCACACAAAGGCTATTGTACCATGAATAGCCAGATTTGTAAAGGGATTTTACGGCTTTATTTCAAATTGAGGCTGAATGTAAACTTGCTTCCTAAGCCATATTGACTTTCTGCTGTGATTTCGCCACCAAGCTGATGGGCTAGTTCTCGTGCGATTGCAAGACCTAATCCATGTCCACCTGTCTTCATATTGCGCGAAGTTTCTACACGATAAAGTCGTTTAAAGATCTTTTCCAAATCTTCAGGAAGGATCCCCTGACCCTCGTCTTTCACACTGATTGTCAGCTCTTGTTCTGTTAATTGGGCAAGAACCTCAATTCTGGTTCCTGGTTCTGAATATTTAAAGGCATTGTTTAACAAATTAACCAAAATGCGAGAAAGTTTGTCAGAATGGCTCTTGATTTTCGCCGACTCAGGTGATACTTGAATGTAAACATCCCGCTCCTCTTGTTCAATCTGGAGTTGAAATTCACTCATTGACTCAATCAACAGCTGATCTAAAAAGACCTCTTCGACTTCTTCATCAGCAGTTTCTTGAGGTTGTGTGTTAAGAGTCAAAACATCCAATTCCTCCACTAGCTTGTTTAGACGCTCAGTTTGCCGACCAATCGTGGCTAAGTAGTGGAGCCGCTCCTCTTCCTTAATCACTCCATCTAGAATTCCCTCCACAGTAACCTGAATGGAGGTAATGGGAGTTTTAATATCGTGAGAAAGCTGCGCAATCATCATTCTCTTTTCTTGCTCGCTCTCATCAAGTGATTGAAAGGTGGCTTGCAAATTGTGGGACATATCATTAAAAGCCTGGCCCAGCTCTTGAAATTCTAATGGGCCTTTGGTTTCGATTTCTGTGCTGAAATCCTTGCTTGCTATATCCTGAGCTTGTTTTTTCAAATGTTTCAGAGAAGAGAAAACAGGCGACAAAAGAAAGATGCTCACTGCAGCGCCAATGAAACTAGCAATCAAGGTCATTCCAACTAGAAAGTAAACTTCACTTTTCTCAATCAACATTCGTTGGACTGCCCAGAAAACGACCAAAATCGTTAGTAGAGTCGACACTAGATACCCCACTAAAATATAGTTTTTTAATTTCATTTTCTACCTCTTGGTCTTTCCATCTTATAGCCCAAACCCCAGACAGTTTTGATAGCAGGAGCATTTGAATTTGTATACTTGGTCAACTCTTGCCTCAAAGCATGGATATGAACATTGAGTGTATTGGTATCATCCACATAGTCCTCTTGCCATACCTTCTCGTAAAGTTCCGTCTTTGAAAAGACTCTCTCAGGATTGCTGGCTAATACCCATAGAAGTTCAAAGGATTTTACTGTCAATTCCAAAGGTTGATCCCCAATGCGAACCTCATGAGTCACATGGTTGATCACTAAGTCACCAAACTCGATCTGTTCTGTCTCTCCTCCACGGCTAAGGCGACGCAAGATATTATTCACTCTTAAAACCAATTCGCGTGGGCTAAAGGGTTTGACTATAAAATCATCTGCCCCCAAACTTAACCCATAAATCTTATCCTGTTCGCTTGTCTTAGCAGTTGTAAAGAGGAAGGGTTGATCCGGAGCGATGTACTGAACTTCACTGATAAAATCATAACCGTCCATATTGGGCATCATGATATCTGTGATAATGAGGTCGATAGATTTTTTTCTGAAAAGCTCTAATCCCTCCTTACCATCATGGGCGACCAAAACGTCGTAACCTGCCTGTAAAAGATAGCGGTTTTGAATATCTAGAATATCTATCTCATCATCAACCAGCAAAATTGTCTTTTTCATCTGACACTCCTTCGATAAAAACAGTGTTATACTTGCTTTAGTATAACACTATTTTCCCTAATGTTTAAGTGATTTGAATCTTAATCTTCTCGTTTGGTTGTCAAACCCAAAAGTCCAACAAGACCTGCCAAGGCTAGACCAAAGATACCAAGGCCAGCTGTAGCCGTTTTAGCTTCCCCAGTATTTGGTAGCATCGCTCTATCATCTTTTTTCATCATATTAGCCATTGGGCTAGAAGCTGGTTGATCTGCTTTCATATCTGACATATGGTGATTTGTACCCATCATGCCCTCAGTCGTACCTGTAGAGCCTGTTTCAGAAGGCTTCGTATTCATCTGACCTTGTTGAGATGGTGTTGTCGCCATTTCTTTTCCACGAAGCTGAATCGTTACTTGACGAGTAGCATTCAGATTGGTCAAATCTGGTTTGCCGTCTTTAGCGCCATAGACTTTAACAGTAGCTAGATACGTATGGGTTCCGTTAGCTCGAAGTTGCTCCAGCAAGGCCTGACCATCTTTGCCAACCGTATTGCCATTCAAATCCACTTCGTAGAAATATTGACCTTTAGCCAAGCCTTCAAGTGGCAATAGAGCAGGATTTTTAGCTGTTCCGTTGTCTGACCATGGGGCTTTGTCGGAAGCTTTTAACAAGAGGCGAGTCAACATACCATCTCCACCAAAAGCTTCGTATGGAATAACTTGGTTGACACCGGCTGTAAATGGGCCTGGGTAATTGGCCTTGTCCAAGTAAGAAGCTGGGACATCAATCATGTCTTTGACATTGTTAACAACAGAGTCTTTAACCTGATTTGGTGTGGTCAAACCATTCAAATTAACAGTCAAATCTTTAGTTGCTACGAGATTGGTTAAGTCAGGCTTGCCATCTTTAGCACCGTACACCTTGATGGTAGCTTTATAACTTTGAGTTCCATTTTGTTTTAAAAGGTCAAGCAACTCTTTGTCAGATTTTCCTTGGGTGCCGGCCAAATCCACTTCGTAGAAGTAGAGACCTTTGCCCAATTTTTCTACTGGTGGGAGAGCAGGATTTTTAGCTGAACCATTGTCTGACCATGGAGCCTTATCAGATGCTTTCAAGATAAGACGAGTCAACATGCCGTCACCAGCGAAGAATTCATATGGAATGACTTGGTTGACACCGGCTGTGAATGGGCCTGGGAAGTTGGCTTTATCCAAGTAAGTAGCTGGGACGTCTACTGTATCTTTAGTGTTGTCAGCCACACCTTTTTGCACTTCGGCTGGAGTAGTTAAGCCATTCAAATTGACATCCAAATTTTTAGTTGCTACAAGGTTGCTCAAGTCTGCCTTGCCGTCTTTTGCACCGTACACTTTGATGGTTGCCTTATAGCTTTGAGTGCCGTTTTGTTTCAAAAGGTCAAGCAACTCTTTATCTGATTTGCCTTGGGTACCTGCTAAATCCACTTCATAGAAGTAAAGACCTTTGCCCAATTTTTCTACTGGTGGGAGAGCTGGATTTTTAGCTGAGCCGTTGTCTGACCATGGAGCCTTATCAGAGGCTTTCAAGATAAGACGAGTTAACATGCCGTCACCAGCGAAGAATTCATATGGAATGACTTGATTGACACCAGCTGTAAATGGGCCTGGGAAATTGGCTTTGTCAAGGTAGCTAGCTGGAACATCTACTGTATCTTTGGTGTTGTCAGCCACACCTTTTTGCACTTCAGCTGGAGTGGTCGCTGCTTGCACTTCACTGGCTTCACGGTCTTGTCCAGAAACTGTAGACGCAGGACTTTCCACAGGTTTAACTGCATCTTCTATTTCTTTCTTAGAGTCAGATTGTGCTTGCACTTCTTCTTTTGGTGCTACTGCCGACTCTTTAGCAGTTACGTCCGCTTTTTCTGAAGAGCTTGTCGTATCCAAACTTGCTTTAGGTGTTGGAATAGACTGTTCTGAAGGAAGAGCTACATCGACTGCTTTTTTGAGAACTTCTGCTGGTAAGTCGCTCTTTTCACTCACCGAAGTGGCGTCTGGCACGACTTGGGCAGGAGTCGGATTGACGATATCAGCACGTGCAGAACTTGGTTGACCGACTAGGACAAAGAAGCCACTAGCTACAACAACTGAAGCAACACCGACACTGAGACGGCGAATTGACCAACGAGTATATCTCTGATTTGGATTGAATTTCATAGGATTCTCCTTAAAGTTTTCTTTTTTTGATGACTCTAGTATAATCTCCTAAAATTAAAAAGGATTAAGAAAAAGTTAAAATTTTTCTTAAATCCCTCTTATAAAATACTTATATTGACTCGTTAATCATTTGGAAAGAGAGTACCCTTCCTCTCCTACTCACTCAGTTCAGCTAGGGTGTCCAAATGTTGGTTATTAATGACGGCCATGATGTAGGCGTCTGCCTGCAAGAGGTCATTGGGTCCGAATTGGACATCCAGAGGAGCATTTTCGTAGGCACGAAAGCCAAGTACGTTGAGGTTGTATCGCCCACGTAAATCTAGCTGACTGAGGCTTTTACCTACCCATGATTGGGGGATTTTCATCTCGACAATCGATACATTCTTGTCCAGCTGAAAGACGTCTACGCTGTTATGAAAGAGGATGGTCTGTGCCAATGAGCGCCCCATTTCAAACTCTGGTGAGATGACTGCGTCTGCGCCAATTTTTTCTAGAACCTTTTTAGCTGTATGGCTTTTGACCTTGGCAATAACGGTCGGCACCCCTAGACTCTTGCAGTGCATGACCGCGAGAACACTGGACTCCAAATTTTCCCCCGTTGCGACAACTACGGTATCACAGGTGTCAATCCCCGCTGATAGAAGGAGGTCTTCATCCGTGATATCTCCAACTACTCCACGCGCCAGCACAGGTTCAAATTGATTAATGCGCTCCTCGTGGTCATCAATAGCAATGATATTCATGTCATGCTTGGCTAGGGCAGCCAAAACACTGCTCCCAAAAATTCCCAAGCCTAAAATTCCAATTGTCCGATCTGACATCGTTCTTCCTTTCTTACCCAATGGTGATATCTGCTTTCATATAGTGAATCGCATCTTTCTTGTCTGGCTGGTATTCCGCTACACTGACCAGTAGTGTCAAGGGACCAATACGGCCGATAAACATCAATAACATAACGATGCTGAGGGCTATCTTGCCTAGCTCTGGTGTTAAATTCGCCGTCACTCCAACTGTCGCAAGGGCTGAAATGGTCTCAAACATGAGGTAGATAAAGCGCGGATTTCCCTCTGCTGTTATCCCTAGCAGGATCAAGCCCAGCAAGAAGGTCAGCAAGAAGATAATAAAGACACTGAAAGATTTTTGCACGGTTCGGGGTTCAATGGTCCTCCGAGCCACATTGGCATGAGGCAAGCCCAATAGTTCGCTACGAGCAAAGACCAATAAGACAAAGAAGGTCGTAATCTTGAGCCCCCCTGCTGTCCCCCCAGGTGCCCCTCCCAGAAACATCTGCAGGATATAGATGAACAAGGTCGCCGGTCGAGCCTGGGTGTAGTCAATGGAAGCAAAACCTGCCGTTCTCATGCTGACGGTCTGGAAAAAGCTGACCAGCAGTTTCTCTGGAGCGCTGAGATTTCCAATCGTTCCAGGATTGTTCCACTCAATCAACAAAGTCGATACGGTTCCAAAGAGCAGAATTCCCGCCGTTAAAAAGAGAACCAGCTTGGTATGGAAACGCAGCCGGCGTTTTTTCTTTTTCCCAAACTGGGTCGCTAGGTCAAACCAGACCATAAATCCTAGACCACCTGTGATAATCAAACCCGCAATCACTAGATTGATCAAGGGGTCCGTTTGAAAGGCTACCAAACTCGTACTTCCAAAATTATCAAATCCAGCATTACAGAAAGCTGAAACAGCCAAAAAGACTGAGGTTAACACCCCTCGTCCCCAGCCAAATTCCGGAATAAAGCGGAAACTCAGGAGAAAGGCACCGAGCCCTTCTACCAAAAAAGTCGTCAAAAAGATCGAGCGGATGAAATCCTTTAGAGACTGAGTTTCTCCATAACTGAAACTTTCTTGAATGGTCTCCCGACCACGAAGACTGAGCTTTTGCTTGCCTTGGATATAAAAGATTCCGATAAAGGTCATAAGCCCCAAACCACCAATCTGGATCAAGAGCATACAGATCAACTGACCCCAGATATTGTAAGTCGAGGCCACCGACTGGGTGAAAAGCCCTGTCACACAGACCATGGATACCGTTGTAAAGAGATGGTCAAAGTAGGTCGCTTGTGACGTTGTTGCTTGCACAAAGGGAAGGCTTAAAAGGAGCGAGCCAAAGAAGATAACTAAGGCAAAACTTAAAAAGATGCGCCGGGCTGGTGATAACCGAGACAGCGTCGTCTTGATTTTTTCCAAAAAAGATTTGATTAACATAGCTACATTCTACCATAAAAACAGTCAGAACACTCACATGTGGTGCACAATGGCAAGACAGAGTTCGAGTGCCTTATCAAAAGCTTCTGAGCCCCAGTCACGACTGTCGTAGTTGTCCAGATCTGCCAAGGAATCTGCAGTAAAGAGCAATTCTCCCCAGACAACCCTACGTAGTTGAGCTACTGCCGCAAGAGCAGAGCACTCCATCTCCACAACAGCACAGCCTTCTTCCTTGCGATAGGCCACCTTTTCAGCTGTCTCTCGGTAAAAACCATCTGTCGTCCAGGTCATAACTTCCTCATAAGGGATGCCTCTTTGTTCCAAGACTTGCTCAATGGCAGAGATAGCCTCAATCTGCATCTCCATATAACGAGAAGGCGCTACATAATGGTAGCTGGTCCCCTCATCTCGCAAAGCGCGAACAGGGACGAGAAAGGCATTTTCCTCTATATCGGCTAGGACACCACAAGTACCAGTGGAAATGATTTGCTCCACACCATAACCAATCAACCAATCCATAAACTGGGCCGCTGGGGCAGAGCCCACGGGCGCCTGGGCCAGACAAATCTCCTCGCCCTTGCAGTTGAGGACGTAGACTGGATAAGTCTTGGTGGCCGAAACGAACTCACCAACACAGTCCGCCCCTACTTCCTTAGCGTAGCGGTCAATCTCCTCCTCCAAAAACGCATAGATGCACTTCTTTGGCAACTTTAAATCTAGCCCCTCATGTGTTGGCATAAGGACCGCCTGGGGATTGTCATCAAACTCTAAAATGGGAATCGCATGTTTCTGAATCATAGCCCACCTCCTGTAATTTTGTACTATTGTATCAAAAGCTGACGGAGTGTCAAGGAGTTGTCTTTACATTTCCTCCAGTAACAACACAAAAGCCTCCCTTCTCTTTCGAAAAAGGAGATTGTATGGATATCAACGACCTTCTCGATACTCTGAAATGGTCTTTCCTGTCCACTTTTTAAAGGCCCGTGAGAAGGAGGACACTTCTGAATAACCCAGCAGATAGGCTACATCATCCGTTGTCATGTCGGGATTCTTGAAATAGCCAAAGGCTAGAATCTTCTGTACATTTTGCAATTCTTGGTTAAACTTAGTGCCTTCTGCCGTCAAATTTCGTTGCAAGGTCCGGCTACTGATACCGAGAGTCGCTGCGATATCTTCGATACCAAAGGCGCCGCTTGGGATAGCTTGGTAGAGTTTTTGCTGGACGAGACCTGTAAAACTTTCACTGGTCATGGCTTCTGCCAAGCGCTCCTTGAGCTGTGGTTCTAGATAATCCAACATGACATTATTAGCAGTTAAAAATGGCTTCTCCAAGTCTGCCTTTTTAAAGACCAGTTCATTGCCTTCCATATTTTCTACATGACAGCCAAGTACTTTCAGACTGGCTTCTTCATAAGTATATGGAGTCCCAACGTGTACTGGCGTGATGTTTTCTCCAGTTCCTGTCCGAATCAAATCAACCAATAACAACTGTTCATTGAGAAGGGCGAAACGAGGCAAGTCGAGACCTGGATAATCATAGCGGTAACTCACACGGACAAGGTCATCGAAGGTTTCAATGCTGACGACAATGGGACCTGTGATTTTCTTGTATTTGGCAAAATGTTCCATCGCTGCGAGGCCAGTTTTCGATGAAAGAGCCGCAAAGAAAGGAGGCATGAACATCTGAATATCCTTGATACGGCTCATGGCGATAATCTGCTCATCATTAGCTACCTTGTCAAAAGCCGTCAAAAGATGGTAATAATCAAGTGTTGAAAGGCTCATCTCTTCCTTCCATGTGGTATCTGGAAGATTAGCCAGTTCCAGAATCATATTCAGATCTAAGCCAATCAATTTCAAATTGTCAATATATTGCTGACTGAGACTAAGACGCATAGGGTTTCTCCTTATTTCTATTAAGAAGCACGTTTCATGAGGGCATCAAACCAACGATCTGGCAAGATAGCATGCAAGAATACCAATGGTTTAGCTCCCATACCTACTAAGTAGCGAGTTTTAGGACGACGGCTGTTGACTGCCTTGGAAATAGCGTTTGAAATCACTTTAGGATTTGACATCATATTACCAGAGTATTGCTTCCGCATCCCTTCTGCTGCCTTAGTGGCTGCTGCTTCATAAGCACCACCTTTAGCTGATTCGGCCAGTTTGTCAGCAGCGATGAAGCCCCAGTCCGTTTTAATACCGCCTGGTTCGATGATAGAGACATCAATGCCATAATCAGACACTTCCATACGAAGTCCATCTGAAAAAGCTTCGAGAGCATATTTGGTCGCATGATACCAAGCACCAAAGTAAGATGTCAAACGACCACCCATTGAGCCCACATTAATAATGCGACCTGATTTTTGCTTACGCATATAAGGGAGAACGAGTTGGGTCAAGCGAGCTAGACCAAAGATATTGACCTCAAACTGCATCTTGGCTTCTTCAATCCTTACATCTTCAACGGCACCGTATGAACCGTAGCCAGCATTATTGACCAACACATCGATACGATTTTCCTTACTGATGATGACGTTGAGAGCTTCTTTAATGCTAACTTCATCTGTAATATCCAAACGAATAGGTGTCACACCAAAGGCTTCAAGTGGTTTCATGGCATCCACACGACGGGCAGCGCCATAGACAATATGACCTTCTCTAGCAAGCTGTTCAGCAGTTTGATAGCCGATACCTGATGAAGCGCCTGTAACTAAGATAACTTTTTTGTTTGACATGGTGATTTCCTCTTTTGTTTTATTTGATTGATGAGACTATTATACGCTACAAAACCTGACAAGTAAATGACAATACCTGCCACACCAATGACAATTTACGCCAACAATTCTGCTAAAAACTATCTTTCTCATTTTATTCATTTTCTGTTATAATAAACTGTTAGAAATTTCAATGAAAGGCCTTCTTATGACAAATCTCATCAAACATAAACGCGTGGAATTTAGCGAGCTCTTTTATGATCTGGTCTTTGTCTACGCAATTTCCAAAACCACTGCCCTTATCCATCATCTTCACCACGGTGTCCTATCCCTAGACGCCATCTTTGGTTTCCTGATGTCACTTCTAGTTCTGGTCAATTCTTGGATGATTCAGACCGTCTACACGAATCGTTACGGAAAGAATTCCCTTTTCAATATGGTCGTCATGTTCGTCAATATGGCTATGCTACTCTTGATATCAAACATGATTACCAATGACTGGCAATCCTATTTCCATACCTTCTGCTGGACGATTGGAACACTGACCTTGACCTTATTTTCCCAATATCTGGTTGAATATCTTCGAAAATCTACCACGCCGGCCAATCGTAAAAGCATCAAGGGCTTTCTTTGGATGACCGGTCTCCGAACGGTCCTGGTCTACCTAACTGCTCTCTTGCCAATTCATCTTGGGATTCATGTCTACATGACTGGGATTCTCCTGACCTTTATCATGCCCGTCCTATTGACTCGAAAAGTTTCCCATTTTCAAGTCAATCTGCCCCATCTCATCGAACGCATTTCGCTTTTAGTTATCATCACTTTTGGTGAGATGATTATGGGTCTAGCAGATTTCTTTACACTGGAAAATTTCTCCATTCATTCTATCCTATACTTTATCATCATGGTCAACCTCTTTATGAACTACTTTGGTCAATTTGACCATGCTATTGATGAAGAAGGTAATAATAAAGGAATCTTCTTGATTTATAGTCATTATCCGATTTTTATCGGCTTGATTATGGTGACTGTTTCTATGAGTTTCTTGGTCAATCCTGAAGCTCATCACCTCTTTGCGACTAGCTTCTTCTATACGGGTATCGGCCTCTTTCAAGCTGCCATCCTATCTAACGGCCGTTTCAACAAGAGCTACCTTCGCTATAATAAGACATTTTACTGTACCCAAGCAGGACTCTTTCTTATCGGGTTGGTCCTTTCCCTCTTTTTCTCAGCCAATCCTACCATCGTCATTGCTATCGCAACTCTAATGACCTTGGCGATGGAAATTCATTTTACTCATTTTTATATGAAACAGACTAAGAAATTTTCAAGACCTAATTGGGAGTTGTTTTAGCTACAATCCATCTCTCAAACACAAAAACTCTCCCTTCTCTTTCGAGAAAGGAGATTCTTTTTTATCCTTGTCCGCCAGGGGCTGGACCGCCACCTTGAGGGTCTCCATTTGGTCCACCGCCTCCAGGCATAGAGTTGACAATTTCCGTTTGTTTTTCACCGTTGAGATAGATATCTCCACCTGTGTAGGTAGCTGTTCCATCAAAGTCAAAACCTGTTTGACCAATCATTTTAATGGTTCCGCCTGTAACCGTGACATCCCCGTTTGAGTCGATTGGGTCTGTATCCCCTTGACCGACTTCTACTGTCAGGTTCCCGCCGTTCATGGTGAAGAAGATTTCACTCTGTTGGGCGTTTTTATTAGCTGCGTTGACTCCATCATCTGTCGAATAGATGCTAATATCCCCACCGTTGATAGTGATTGACTTACCTTCAAGTCCTTCTGTCGAATTCTTGACGGTGTAGGTACCACTATCGATAACCAAATCACCTGATGCGTGGATGCCATCATCTCCTGCTGTGACGGTGATGTTGTTGTTGGATAGGTACATGGTTCCGGCTGAAGTATCCTCATCATTATCAACTTTGACACCATCTTCCTTGGCATCGATAGTCATGGTCGTACCAGTGATGTTGAGTTCATCATTGACATTAAAGGCATCACCAACTGCTGTGATGTTATAGGTTCCACCCGTGATGTGGAGAGTGTCATTAGCCTTGATCCCGTTGTTCTTCTTGCCATCTACATTGAGAGTTCCTTTCCCGTTGATGGTCAAATCCACCTTAGAAAAGAGAGCTGCGTCTGCTTTTTCGTCACTGTTAGAGCTTGAGTCAGAGAGACTGTTGATGGTCCCCTCTGCTAAAGCCAAGTAGACATGGCCAGCTGATGTCGCAGAAATTGCTGCATTGGTATTGGTCATGGTCGCGCCTTTTAGGACTAGATGAACATCTGCAGACTTATCTGCCTCGATCTTGATCTGCACTCCGTCAGACTGACCTGAAATTACATAGGTTCCAGATTTTGTGATGGTCACTGTTGATTCAGAGACTGTCACCCCATCTCCAGAGACGTTTGCAGATGAGCCAGATAACTCAATCTTAGAAGCTGTGCTTTCGTCATAAGAAGTATCATAGTCCTTCTCTGTAAAATAGGATGATTGGTTTGTCTTTGTTGAAGTTGTTGTTGCACTATTTGTCGTTGCATTGGTATTGGATGTAGTTGTTGACTGGGCACATGCTGCCAGCAGCACCATTGCCGTTAAACTCGTTGCGAGTAGGGTCCATTTTTTTGATTTCATACCTTTTTCCTCTCCTTCGTATGATATAGCTAGACAGTCTACAGAAGATCCCTGAAACAAAACTAAAACTTTTCTGAAAGTTTCCTTAAATTTAGTTTGGATTAGATTTCGCCTAGTAATTTTTTAGAAAGGACTGCTAAAAACAATTTTTGAACTCTAGGCTACATTTAATAGGTTTTTTAACACAACATTCTTCAGTGCGATATCTCCTTGACCAAGAAAGCCAAAAAGAAGAAAAATTTATAAGACTAAAACTCATAAAAAGAACAGCCCTAGCTGTTCCTTTTCACTTCTATTTCACAGGTATTTCCTTAATCACGCGCGCGGGATTACCAGCTAGAACAACATTGTCTCCAAAGGACTTGGTAATCACGGCCCCCGCTCCTGCTACTACGTTATTTCCTAGTGTCACTCCAGGAAGGACAATGACGCCACCTCCAGCCCAGAAATTGTCTCCGATGGTGATGGGCTTGCCATATTCGACCCCTGAATTGCGTTCATGAGGATCCAGTGGATGGAGTGGGGTTAAAAACTGACAGTTGGGGCCAAGCATGGCGTTGTTCCCAATGCGAATCGGACAAACATCCAGCATGGTCAAATTCCAATTAGAATAAAAATTTTCCCCCAGATGAATATTGACCCCATAATCAACCACCAAGCGTGGATTGACATAGAGATTTTGCCCAGTTGAACCAAACCAAGTCTTGATAATATTCGCTCCCTTCAAGGGATCTTCTTCCTTGTTAAAGGCAGCCTGTTTTTGGCGAGAAGCCTGCGCCAAAGCCCGTAATTCTGGATCCGACGGACGGTAAGGCTCCCCTGCTATCATTTTCTGGTATTCACTGGTCATCTTAACACCTCATACTTACTTTGGACCCATCATATCAAAAAGCCTTTGAAAGGTCAAGAATAGCCTGCTTTCTAGACTCTCGAAACGAATTCCCTCCCAAGTCAAAACAACTTGCTTGACAAAAGATTGACTTCATGGTTTAATATACCCCATAAGGGTATATTGGAGGTGCCTATGTTTCACTTATTTACAAAAATTGACAGTATTTCTACCAGCGAGTTAGAAGCTAAACTTAAGGAACCGATTCAGCTACTGGATGTTCGGACGCCTATGGAATTCCGTAGAGGTCATATCAAAAATGCCAAAAATGTTCCTTTAACGGAAATCGGTTCTTACACACCAGCGACAAAAGAAACACTCTATGTCATTTGTCATTCTGGTGTACGAAGCAAACTAGCTGCGAAAAAGCTTAAGAAAAAAGGCTACGATGTCATCAATGTCCGAGGCGGTATGAGCGCTTGGACAGGTAAGGTCATCTAGAAGTATAAAGGAGAAAGTCAATGAAAATTATCATTGTCGGGGGAGTTGCAGGCGGTATGTCAGCAGCAACCCGTCTCAGACGTCTCATGGAAGACGCTGAGATCACTATTTTTGAGAAAGGTCCCTTTGTTTCCTTTGCAAACTGTGGACTTCCTTACTATGTTTCAGGAGAAATTGCAAACCGTGATAGTTTATTGGTTCAAACTCCTGAAAGTCTCAGGGCACGCTTTAATCTCGATGTGCGACCATTTCACGAGGTCATCCAGATTTCACCAGAAGAACACACTGTAACTGTGCGACATGATGGGCAGGAATTCACAGAAAGCTACGACAAGCTGATCCTCTCTCCGGGAGCTAAACCGTTTGTTCCTGCCATTGAAGGTTTGGCAGAAGCTAATAATGCTTACACGCTTCGCAATGTTCCTGATCTCGATGAGATTGTGGCGGCCTTGGACAATCATCCAAAAGAAGCTGTCGTCATCGGTGCAGGCTTTATCGGGCTTGAAATGGCTGAAAACCTGGCAAAACGTGGATTACAAGTCACTATCGTGGAGAAAGCACCCCATGTCTTGCCACCATTAGATCAGGAAATGGCGGCCTTTGTCCAAGCAGAATTGCTAGCAAACGGCGTCCGTGTTATCACTTCTCAGTCTGCGACTCGATTTGAAGACCAAGGAAAAATCATCGTTCTCGAAAACGGTCAAAAGATTGCTTCTGACCTCACCATCCTTTCTGTCGGTGTTGAACCTGAAAATGGACTGGCTCAGGCAGCGAGGATTGAACTGGGACTACGTGGTGGGATTCTCGTCAACGAAAACTACGAAACCAGTCAAAAAGATATTTTTGCAGTTGGGGACGCTATCGTTGTCAAGCAAGAAATTACAGGCCAAGATGCCCTCATCTCTCTAGCTTCTCCTGCCAATCGTCAGGGACGACAAGTGGCGGACGTCATCGCAGGACTCGGTCGCATAAACAAGGGCAGCATCGGCACTGCTATCGTTCGTGCCTTTGATATGACAGCTGCTTCGACTGGTCTCAGCGAGCGTATCCTTAACATGAATCAACTTCCTTACAAGGCACTTCATGTCAGCGGGAAAGACCACGCTGGTTATTATCCAGACGCTACTGATATGACCTTGAAGCTCCTCTTTGACCCAACCACTGGAAAAATCTATGGTGCCCAAGGAGTTGGGAAGAAAGGTGTTGACAAGCGAATCGATATCCTGGCAACTGCTATCAAGGGAAATCTCACCGTATTTGACTTACCAGAGTTAGAGTTCACCTATGCCCCGCCATTTGGCTCTGCCAAGGATCCCGTCAACATGCTGGGCTACGCAGCCTTGAACCTTATCGAAGACCTCAGCGACAATATCCAGTGGTACCAGCTCGAAGACGAACTAGCTTCTGGAAAGAAATTCCTAGATGTGCGGACAAGTGGCGAATTTCAGAGTGGTCGACTCAAAGTCGACACTATCCACATTCCCCTAAACGAACTTCGTGAACGCTTGGATGAACTAGACAAGAACCAAGCCTACATCGTTAGCTGCCACAGTGGTTTGCGCAGCTATATCGCAGAGCGTATCCTCAAACAAGCAGGATTTACCGTCCAAAACCTTGACGGCGCTTATTCACTATACAAAATGGCTAACCCAGAAGGAGTAGAATATGGTAACTAATATCAGCATGGCTGACTTTTATGAAAAATATCAAAATGAAAAACTAGATCTTATCGATGTACGTGAAGTACATGAGTTTCAAGCAGGACATGCGCCAGGTGCAAAAAATCTTCCGTTAAGTACCTTGGAGCAAGGCTACAAAGAACTCAAACCTGACCAGGAATACCATGTCATTTGTCAAGGTGGAGTGCGTTCTGCCTCTGCCTGTCAATTTCTCAGCGCCCAAGGTCTCACCGTTATCAACGTAGAAGGTGGTATGAATGCTTGGCCCGGTCAAGTAGAATAATCAAAAAACCGATTAAGATGAACTTAGTCGGTTTCTTTAATCTTTATAACTCGATGATATGAGCCTCATAACCAATGGCTTCTAGGAATTTGAGTATATCTGTCGTGTCCAAAAAGAGGGTTTTCTCGTTGGTATTGGGGTGGAAACTCATCCGTTTTTCCAACATGATTTCTTTGTCGAAATAAATCTGAATATCTTTGTCAGCATTGTTCAGCAAGCCAAATGGAGAGACAACGCCTGCGGGCAAGCTCATTTTTTCAAACAGGCTCTCAGAGGAAGCCATACGGATTCTATTGGCTCCTACCAAGTCTTTCAAGAGGTCCATATCCAAACGTTTCTTATCATCCATAATCACGAGATAATAGGCTGTTTTCTTTTTGTTGGTGAGAAACATGGTTTTGGTACGGACACCTTCGATCCCTTCGATAAAGCTATCGGCTTGCTCTGTTGTCAAGGCTGGCTCGTGCTCCACGATTTCAAAAGGAATATCTAGCCCATTTAGCATCTCTACTACTTTTTCGTATGCTTCCATTTGCTGGCCTCCTTTAACTTGTCTTACTACCTTTAATTATACCACAAAATGGGTTTTCTTCCAGTTTATATCCAAACATCTCTAGGTTTCTTTCATTTTCATACAAGTTATCTTAGACGGAGCCCCAACTGTTAGGATGGGCATGATTTCCAGCCAGCAAGCCCATCTTTTCTTTCCACCGCATAGCCACAAGGTATATCCGCGACTTGTCCGATGGATGCGTCTAGTTTAAATGCTTCAGCTAGGGAAATGAGGCATGCATCCTCTCCAGTGTGGTCTTCTGAACACAAAAATTGCCACATGCCATCCTCTTCATCGTGGGAGATAAAGGTGATCGGATTTTTCCCAGCCAAGACATGGTAACAAACTATACAGGCTGTGTTGGGTGCATCCTTAAATACAAAAGTCATCTTGAACTTCCTCCTTGAAATACACCAGCAATTACATATTTTTTGCATGGCCGAAACGCTGATTGATTGTGTGACTCAGAGTGACTAATTTTTCCAAAATATCCCTCTTGCAGATAAATAGCACATAACTATCACTATTAATATCCATACAAGCAAGACAGAAATCGTGTCCAGCCCATCTTTCGTCCAAAATTTTACACCAAGTAGGGAGGTCATCACCCTCGTCGAACCAATTCTCCTCCAAATCAAGAGTTTGTTTAGTTGCCAGAGGCTCTAGTTGGTACAAGAATTCTTCCTTATCTGTCTTCCAATCGAGCTCAATCACTGCATTCACAGCGAGCAGCTCATCAGCAATAGCAAGCCATTTTATCGTAGCTTCATCAACCTCTTCGCTTATTCCTCGCTCGTCGTATCTCTCTGCATACTGCTTGAAATAGGCTTTCGGTGATTCAAAACAGGAGGTCAAACGAGATCGTACCTCACTATCATCTGTTAGCAGTTGGGTTATTTCTTGATAGATTGCGATATTTTTCTGCTCATCTGTCCGCATATCTAGTACAATTTCCCAGTCTTCTAGGTCTGGTGTGACTCTGTTCTCCAAATATGCCCGAAGCAAGTCTTGAGTTTCTTTCTCGCTCAGACCATTTTTTTCGTAGATTACATTCTCGTTGATTCGTTCGGCGTCGGCAATACTGATCTCAAAACGAAAAGCGTCCGAATCTTCATCCTGACAAACCTGTACAAAATCCGATACAAGCTGACTCCCCTTTAGTTTAACTGGCTGCTGAGGTATTAAAGTGAGAAAATCCCTATCACCATCTTGTACAGCTGCTAGTTGCTGCCATACTTCCTCAAGTTCAAAGCCATTTTGTTCCTTCTCACCATCATCTAGTACCCAATCCGCAAAGATTCTTCCTGAAATGCTCGAAAAATCTGCTCTCTCGTCTCCTGCTAGAACAGGCTGATCACTTGTAACAGGGGCCATCTCTTTGACTACCTTTTCAGCCTCTTTTCGAATCCAATTTTGTCTAAAAAAATGGGCAACAATGCTAGGTAAGATCAAGACAGGCAGACAAATAAGAGTCCCTGCAAGTGCGAGACCCCTATATCGATTTTTTGTGGGGCTCCCTTCTGATAGCTGATTTAGAAAGTCCGCTACTTGATTGAACAGTTCGCCCCCAGTGAACCAGAATAGGAACAAACATTCCACACCAAGTAGGCCAAGCCAGATAAGCGCCATTCGTTTCGCTGCCTGACTACAGATCTCCATTTTAGTTTGTATAGGAATAGCTTCTGCCTCAGGAACACTCTGAAACCATTTTTCTGCTCGTTCTTCTTTTGTCATCTTTCCCCTCCTGTGATCCATTTTCTTATCTTGTTCTATCACATAGAGAACTACTATTTTCGTTTGATTAGGTACTGAACAGCCTTTTCTAAGCGTTCTTTTTGAGCCTCAGGGTCGTCTAGGGGTTGGTTGATGCAGGCTGTGAGATTCTCGGTAATGATCATCTCAATCACGCGCTCCACACTCGAACGAACCGCTGTCAACTGGGTAATGATATCTGCACAATCACGATCTTCATCGATCATCTTTTGAATTCCACGCAACTGCCCCTCTGAACGTTTCAGGCGTGTAATATACTTTGAGTTTGTCATCTTCTTATCCTTGGTCGATTTTTCTTCATTATATCTCTAATGGACTCCTTTGTCAAAATTCTCGTTCCCTCTTTATCAATAGAATCTCACCCTGCTATCGCTTTCATGGTATAATAGAATGACAAATACTATTAGAATCTATGCCCGTAGCAATACGAGTCATTCTTAGAATGGACCAGCCTATGAACTCTATCTATGGCCCTTGCGAAGTCTACTTACCCACTATCTTGCAGACCTTTATTGAAGATATGGAAGAAGCCGCAGCTAATTACAAAAAAGAAACCTCCCTCAAACTATATGAGCATTTGCATGCGCGTATCAAAACCGAGGAAAGTATGCGTGAAAAATGCCAACGCAAAGGCCTTCCTCAGACGAGTCAATCCGCTCTCAAAGAAATCCGAGATGCTATCGGTGTTCGGATCATCACAAGCTTTACAGATGATATCTACCGCATCGTTGACTATATTCGCCAGATACCCACCATCCATATTTTTAAAGAGAAAGACTATATCCGTCAGGTCAAACCCAATGGCTACCGTTCTTACCATCTGATTCTCGAAGTGACTACCCCCTACCCAGACTGTCTGGGAAATGACCAAGGAACCTACTTTATCGAGATCCAACTGCGCACTATTGCCATGGATTCCTGGGCCAGCCTTGAGCACCAGATGAAGTACAAGAAAAACATCCAAAACCCTGAACGAATCACGCGCGAGCTCAAACGTTGTGCCGATGAGCTTGCTTCATGCGACTTGACCATGCAGACCATTCGTGATTTGATTCAGCGATCTGACCAAGACTAAGGAGAACCTATGAAAATCCTACTTGCCGAAGATGAAACCCAACTAAATCGCGTCATCACCGTTGCTTTAGAACGGGAAGGCTATAGCGTTGATTCTGTTTTTAATGGACAAGATGCTGTCGAAAAAGCTACAACTAACCACTATCACCTCATGATTTTTGACATCATGATGCCGATCAAGACAGGAATCGAAGCCCTCAAAGAAATCCGCCAGTTGGGCAATACGACCCATATCATCATGCTGACAGCCATGGCTGAAGTAGATGATCGTGTAACCGGACTAGATGCAGGTGCTGACGACTACTTGACCAAGCCCTTCTCGCTCAAGGAACTCTTGGCTAGACTCCGTTCTACTGCACGCCGCCTGGAGGACTATACCCCAGATACGGTCCAATTAGGAAATACTCGCTTGGATATTGACGAACAAGAATTAGCTGCTACAAACAGCATTCGTTTAGGGAAAAAGGAGACTCAACTCTTGACCCTCCTCATCCAGCATGCTAATCAAACCCTCAGTTGTCAACAACTACTAGATCAAGTCTGGCCAGATGAGCTGGAAGAGAGTGATCACGAGCTCGTTTTTCTCTATATTTCCTATCTCCGCCAAAAGCTTCAAAGCGTTCAGTCCAACTTGCAAATCTTAGGATCTGCAGAAGGACCTTTCCAACTGATAGGAGGAGACTAGATGTTTCGAAAACTACGTATCAAGTTTATTGTCACAGCCACTGCTGCTATCGCTCTGATTCTTGCATTCTTTCTGGTCTTGATGAATAGCATCGTCTATACTCAGACAGAGGATAATATCCAAACCGTCCTCTCCATCTTGTCTAAAAATGAAGGCGAACTCCCAATCACAGATGAAATCAAGGAAAGTTTCACCAAAAAGAACATTCAGGAAGGGATTATCTACAATTTTCAGTACTTCTCTGTCAGAGAAAAGGGGAATGACTACACTATTTCTCTAGGGAATGTCCAATCACTGACCGAAGCAGACGTCAGAGATTTTCTCCAGAAAATTCTTAAAAAACAGGAAACCTATGGCACGATTACTCGCAACGGGCGCTACTTCACCTACCAGATTAGTCAGACAGCTTCGGGTAAGCTCCTAGTCTTCTTTGAAGCTACCAACTACATTCGCGAACGAGACACCCTCTTTCAAGTCTCTATTTGGTTATCACTGGCTAGCCTATTTCTCCTTGCTCTGCTCTTTACCTTGATTTCTGGGATTGTTGTCCGTCCCTTCGTCAAAAACTATGAGAAACAACGGATGTTTATCACTAATGCAGGTCATGAACTCAAAACACCGCTGGCTATCATCTCGGCCAATACCGAGCTTCAAGAACTCATGGAAGGAGAGACCGAGTGGAGCATCAGTACCAAAGAACAGACCGAGCGTCTCAACCACTTGATTGGAAGACTGATCCGACTTGCTCGGCTCGAGGAGCAAGAGGATATCAAACTAGCTCCTCAAAATATCTCCGTCATCGCTGAAAAGGTCGCCTCAGACTTTGCTCCTCTCTTTACCAAAGAGGATAAAAAATTTGAAAGCCTGATTGAAGCAGACCTTGTAGAAAAAGTAGCCCAAGAGGAATTTTATGAGCTTCTTAGCATTCTTCTTGACAATGCCCGCAAATACTGTGATCCAGCAGGCACCATCCGCCTGACTCTCAAACGCAAAGCCTATCTCCTACGCAAGCGCACCTGTATCACCGTATCTAACGACTACAAAGACGGGCGGCCTGCCAATATTAAACGCTTCTTTGACCGCTTTTATCGCGCTGAAACATCACACAATAACCAAACCACCTCTGGGTATGGCATTGGTCTCTCTATGGCTCAACACCTTGTCAGCCTGTTTAGAGGTAAAATATTTGTCACCTACAAAAAACAGGTGATTACCTTTACAGTCTGGTTGTAAACGTGGAGAGTCTGGTCGGAGTTCATTCAATTACAACATAAGGAGAAGCCAATGGAATTTTTAGTAGCCGAGGAGGGTACTCCTCAAAGCATCGGTTGCGAAGGAGCAACGATAGCATATTATGGGAGTAAGATAGAATTTCATTATGAAACCGTGCCGCCACATGGAGATGATATTTTTTCTGCAAAATTGCCTTTATTAGATATTCAACTTCCATTTTGGATCTATGGGAGAAATCTCATATTTTTAGATGCCTATTATTTGCTTGCAGAAACAGTGGAAAAGGGCACTTGGAATCCTATAACAAGCATGCTTATCAATATCCATACAGGAAAATATGCAAGTTTGGACCACTGGTACAACAACATTTCGGTTAAGGAAAAAGAAATCGAGTTAAAAAATGACTACGATGGAAGATCTATGATTTTAAAAAATGTTGATGGGCTTAAGTGGCTTTAGAAATGTAAAATGCAAATGTTAGTTTTATATTAAAGGATAGGAACAATGGCCAAAAAAAGAGTGACCTTACCTAAAAATTTTGATGAACTGATTACAGCAAGAGATATTGAAGCTCTTAAAGCAGTATATGATAAATGTGAGCTTACTGCTCATGACGGCAGATACAGCCTCAATACGGCACTTCATTTTGGAGGTGTTCCTGATGAGCTTGTTATCTGGCTGGTGGAACAGGGTTTAGATGTAAATACTCCTGATTATTATGGGCGGACGCCATTATATAAGCATGCTACGCTGGGTAGGGATACTGTGAAACTACTTTTTGAATTAGGCGGAGATATACAAAAGCCTGATACATACGGGAGTACACCTCTGCATACGGCAGCAGGGTTTTTCCGACCTAAGATAGTAAGTTTTTTGATTGAAAAAGGTGCAGATGTTAATCCCAAAACTGATATGGGACGAACTCCTTTAGCTGAAGCCCTTGCTACTTGTAGGCAGATTAATATTGCACAGGTAGCAGAAATTGCAGAAATGCTCATAAAGGCGGGCGCTGAGGTAACTCCTGATATGGCAGAAAGAGTCGAACTAATCGGAAAGGATTTTGAATTTCACAGAGAAAACTTTAATAAAGATTACTTGACTGAAACAGAAGCAGGGCTTGAGAGACTCTATGCACTGTTTGATGTAAAGCCTGCTCCGAAACGCAAGATACATGACGGAGTTTCTCCTATTATTGTAGAAGATGGTCCTTGGCAAAAGCAATACGATGAACTTTGGGAGATGTTGATTCCTTCAAGCGGACCTGCGAAAACAGTACAAGGCGAAGTGATCCGTATAACAGGGCGCGTACAGGATGAGCTCTATAGAAATGGCGGTGTCAACTGGGATAAACACTACCGGAACATGCTTAAAGCCCTGCCAAATCATTTCGCTTCAGGTACACCGCTTTCCGAAGAAGAACTGGAAGAAACTAAGGAACTGATTTCCAGCATCCGTGCAAAAGGCAGTGATGAAGATACTATAACTGAACGTTTGTGTGAACTTTCGGTTCTCTGGGTAAGCTTAAATCCTGATCCGCTTCCTTTAGGGGAAATAAATTATAACAGATGAGTACATAATCTGTAGGAGACCTAAAATGGTCAAATTAAAAGATATAGGAAATTTTAAATCTGTTCCACAAATTGTAGGTGATATTATAAAGGGGAATATACCCGCACTAGATGAGTATTTTTCAAAGGGATGGGATATTGAAAAGGGTATAAAAATAGGTAAGTATACCACTTTGTCACCTTTAGACATAGCTTTGATTATGGAAAGTTTTAACTCTGTAAAATGGCTGGTGGAAAAGGGCGTCAATCTGAATGTAAAAGGCAATCCAGCATTTCTGCTTGCCGTAAGGTATTGTGACGAAGCTATTATCAGGTATCTGGTAGAACATGGCGCAAAGGTGAACTGTGTAAATGAGGTAAAAACAGAAGCCTTTGAACAGGCTTTATATGGAAAAAAATACGAGAACCTGCCTCTTATCCACGAGTTAGGTCATAGGGTAGAAAAATACGGTGGACAGGCATTTCGCAGTGCCGTTTCAGACAGAAATTATGAAGTGCTTGATTTCTTTATAAAGAACGGAGTTAATATTAACTACAATGCCCCTGATACGGTCTATCCTTTTAAACCAACCCCGCTATGTGTAGCCGCAAGGTATGTTGATTTGAAAATGGAGCAGATGTAACAATAACCGAAAAAGACGGGATGCGTCCATACAGTATCGCACTTGAAAATGGCGATGAAGAAATGGCTGCATATTTTAAGCAGTTAGAACCTGAAGAATACCACAGTTTACAAAATAAACTGGATGAACTGAAGCCATTTAAACTGCCTAATGCGATCATTGATTTTCTTCAAAGCGAGGAATTACATTTTGAACTTAAAGACTGTGATTTTAAATGGATAGAGTTTTTTTCTTTAATCAATACTGTTCCGATTAAAAAAGGTAGACAGAAACTTCTGCGTATATCTAAGCTGACAGGAGATTATGACCATATCTATATTGTATGGGATCCTAAAACAAAGAAAGTGGCTTCCTATGATATAGAGCATGAAGAGTTGAAAGATATGTGCAGTTTTGCGGAATTTGTAAATGATATGCCAGCATATATGCAACAAATAATCGAAGGAGATCTGTAACTAAGCAAATAAAGGGTGGATGGTATGCAGATAAGTGATGAGATAAAAAAGATAGAAGAGTACATCTGTGAAAATTTTGAGGAATGGGATTTGGATGACCCTGTAGAGGAAGAATATCTGGACGATTATCAGGAAATCCCTGGAGCTTCTGAGGAAGAACTGATAGCATTTGAGGAGAAATTTGGGATAACGTTGCCTGATGAGGTAAAAGAGCTCTACAGGTATAAAAACGGGAGTAACTATCTCAGTATTCTGCCTTGCCTTGTAGATGAAAGAGACATGGCATTTTGCTTGCTGAGCCTGCAGGCAATCGAAAACACTAAACACTATTTTCAAAACAGAGACGCCCTCTTAACTGAATTTCCTGAGCATTTTACAAGCCAAGACATTGAACAAATGCAGGACGAGAGGATAAAACCCTATCTTTTTAATAAAAAATGGATTCCTTTTGCCGAGTATTGTGACAGTTGTTTCCTGATGCTGGATTTTGATCCTGACAAAGAAGGAAAAGAAGGCCAGATTCTTTGCTATATTCATGATCCTGATGAAGTTGTGTATGTCGCAGAAAGTCTTAAAGACCTAATCTTTTCGATAATTAGGGAAATAAAAGCATAAGATAGAAGATTTAGAAAGGAACCGTTTATGAGAAAAATACAAGTTTCAAAAGAATGGTTGCAGAAATACCAAGAAATAAAACACCTGCTCACTTCGTCTATCAATTATGCAGACTATTTTGATAGGAAAGAAATACAGGACATGGAAGTTTTTGTTTTGGATATGGGGGAAGTGACTTTTCCTAGTGGAGAAATTCTGGTCCGAGATCCTTTGGTCTGGCTCCGTAGAGAGGAAAAGCCTTACTTACAATCTGTTCCCAAAGGAACATATAGACTAAAAACTTTAGTAGCCAAGATAGAAGAAGACCATTACAGGTATGTAGCAACGAGAATCCAATTTACAGATCAAGTGCCAGTCATCTACTATGAAGCACTGACTGGTGATGAAGATATAGACACTGTTGAAAAAGACTCTTATTTTGGATTTGCAGTTGACGCAGGTCTGGCAACGATAGTGGACGTTGACACCAAGAATGCCTACTGCGATTTTGAAGAGAGTTGGTATAAAGAAAATCCTGACAAAAATATCTACGACGATTTCTTTGCAGCAGTTTTTGCTCAAAATGCCATAGACAATCCCCTTTATCAACGTGAGGGTGGGGATTGGATTAATTTTAAAATCCCCAACACTGACCTAAGCATTCCGATGATCCAATCAGGTTTTGGAGACGGAGTCTATCCCGTCTACTTTGGCTATGATAAGGATAAGCAGCTTTGTGATTTAGTTGTCGAATATATTTACCTAGAATAGAGAGGAATAGCAATGTCACTAGAAAAAGTCTATGATTATTTTCACCATTATGATTCTAAAACCTACCAAGTTGTAGCCTGCATGGGAAATGAACCCTCCGAACAGGATATAGAAGATTTTGAAAAACTGTATCAAATCAGTCTTCCAGACGACTTCAGAGAATTTACCATGTCACCCCTAGGTGGACTCTATATGGAAGTCAGGGAGGAACTGTGGCCAAGAGCCAAAGCATTTGATGTCGCCCCATTTTGGACATTCTGTCGTGGTATTAAGGTTTACGGCATTGCAAATGAGATACCTGATTTTCTAGACATTCGACTGAAGACCAAAGAATTACATGAACTAGGCTTTGTAGATTATATCCCTTTTCTGTCTATCATCGGTGATGGAGATGTGATTTTCTGCTTTGATAAAAATAATCACATTGTCGCCTTAGATTGGTATAGTAGTGGAGAGGCTGAAGAGCTCGATAGTGACTTTTCAGATCTTTTACTCAAACAAATCCAAGAACTGGAGGAGCGTAAAAACAAAATGCTAGAGAGAATCGAGAAACAGAAAAAAGGAAAATAAGCCATGTACTGACCAAACTGCCTCTAATGTCAATACAACAGCACGGAACCCAAAATGAGTTGGGACAAAAGTCTAACCTTAAATATAAAAAGCGAACAAGTCCGCATTCTAAAAACAGAATACGAGCTTGTCCGCCTTTTTCTATGTCTCTAAAATAAATAATGTGTTTTCCTCGTCTCATCGTGCCAAGCGAATGCGGGTCACAATCCCATCTGGATCTACCAAATCCAACTTACTCGAATTTAACCACTTGATCGGTGCTTCTAGCTCTTGTGCTTGCTTAACGATGTTCAGGAGTTCTTCCTTGCTTTCGACCTCAAGGACATAGTAAGCCAAACCTGGCAAGCCTTGCTCACGCGGAGCTAGCCCTTTTCCAGCCCATTCGTTGACAGCCAGGTGGTGATGGTACTGACCAGCCGCTATCCAACTAGCACTAGGAATGCTAAATTTATCCTCTAGTCCTAACACCTTTTGATAGAACTGACTTGCTGCGTGACTATCCTTAACCGATAGATGGATATGCCCCATTCTCGTCCCTTCAGCTAGAATAAAGGGATCCACCTTTTCTCCTAACTCATAGATGTCCTGTGCCGCAAGGGCTTCGGTCACACCGATAATGCGACCATCTTCTCGAATATCCCATGAAGACACTGGCTTATCACGGTAGAGTTCAATGCCATTTCCTTCCAAATCCTCTAGATAAATAGCCTCGCTGTATCCATGATCTGCACCCCCGACCAGAGGAATCCGCAAGTCACTTAGGTATTTCAAGACATCTGCCAAGGCTTTTCGTGTTGGCAACAAAATCGCCAGATGGTAAAGCCCATAATGCTCCCTTACTTCGCCAGACTTTTCTGCCTGAATCAAGTGAACCAAGGCTTTTCGACCAAGTCCCAAAATCGCTTCTGTCTCCGTTTGAGATAAAATCTCCAAGCCAATAATCTGGTGATAAAAAGCCGTTTGACTCGTCAAATCCTTGACATTTAAAATCGCCTCTGCTAGGTAAATGTGGCTTTGGTATGCATAAGTCATAGGGTGTCTCCTTTTGTTGTAACTTTATTAATTACATCAATTATACACTATTGAAATAAAATGTCAACGAAGACAACTCAAAAGAGCTGGGAACCAGCTCTTCTTTTTATTTGACAACAAGCTCGTAGCGAGTTTTGCTGGTGAAAGTTTCCCCTGCTTTGAGAATGACTTGGTCTTTGAGGTCACTGTGAATGGCATCTGGTAAAGCTTGCGCTTCAAGGGCAATCCCATTGTGCTGTACCATTGGCTGGCCTCCGATAATGACACTTTCATCCACAAAGTTTGCTGTGTAGACCACAAAGCAAGGGGCTTCTGTCTTGAAAAGCAAGAAGCGACCTGAATTTTGGTCATAAAGAAAACCAGCATTGTCATGACCTGTAGGAAGAGCAAATGGATGGTCTAAACCAGATACCAGCTGGATTTGCTCATCTTCCTCTGCAAAGATATCCTTCAACAAAGCACCATTGTAGATGTGTTTAACCACATCACGATTAGCATCTGGAGTCTTAGCTGGAACACCGTCTGGAGCGATTGGGTAAATGCCCTCTGTGTTTAATTGGAAGACATGGCGATCAACTGTCTGCGTAAAATCACCAGACAAGTTGAAGTAGCTGTGGTTGGTTGGATTGACAAGCGTATCCTGATCAGTCGTTACCTTGTAGCTGACTTCGTAAGCACCAGTCTCTTCCAAGTGATAGCTGATCCAGATCTTGAGATTACCAGGAAATCCTCCTGTCCCGTCTGTACGCTCTGTGTAGAGAGTCAAGCCATGGTCGCTCACCTCTACCAATTCAAACAAGCTCGAATCCCAACCTGTTGAACCACTGTGGTTACAGTTGCTGGCATTGTTGACTTCAAGATTATAGGTCTGACCATTGAGCTCAAATATCGCACCTGCAATACGGCCTGCTACAGGACCTACACTTGCTCCATGCTTGGGACTATTACCTACATAGCTATCAAAATCATCAAAGCCCAAAATCACATTGGCAAAATTTCCAGCCTTGTCAGGTGTGACATAGCGCAAAATGGTCGCACCATAAGTCATAACTTCAAGCTGGTAACCACCATCAGTCTCAAAGCGATAGGCCAAGACATCCTTGCCCTCATGATTTCCAAATACACGTTCTGTGTATGCTTTCATTCTTCTCTCCTTTGATCCATTTCTCTTAAGTAAACAAACCATAGAAAGTGTATTCACCATCTATGGTTGTAGTTTCTATTTTCAGAATCCTTTGTCAGAAAACCTTAAGTAGCTTCTTAACAAAAAGGGATTCTTCTATACCTGTTTTATGCTTCTACACGTTCAGTCCATGAAGTCGCTGTGGTTTGGAGAACCTTGTTGAGTTCGTCAATGTTCTCAAAACCTGTTGTGCGTAGCCATTCACGAGCTGCTGCCTCACCGTCTTTGATGTAGGCTTCAACTGATCCAGCCCAAGTTGCACGGCCGCAAAGAACACCGTTGAAGTTTGCGCCTGATTCGTGGGCAAAGACAAGTGTTTCTTGGAAGAGTTTGGCTGATACTCCCGCACTCAAGTAGATATATGGCAAGTTAGTTGCTTCATCTTGTGCTTTGAAGAAGGCTGCTGCTTCTTCACGTGTATGAACGATTTCTCCATCACCAAAGCCTTCAACGTATTTGACGTTGACTGGAACTTCCACTTTCAAGACATCGATGTTGAAACGTGGGTCTGAGAAGACCTTCATAGCACCGATAACTTTGTGTGGTTTTACTTTGGCATATTCTGCAGAACCTGCGTCAGCGATTTTTTCATCGTAAGCGAGGATTTCAAGGAAGAATGGAATGTCTTCCGCCACACACTCAGAACCGATGCGTTCGATGTAGGCTTGTTTTTGTTGATTGAGTTCGTCAGAGCTGTCTACATCGTAGTAAAGCAAGAATTTGACTGCATCCGCACCTTGTTCTTTGATGCGTTTTGCAGACCAAACATCCAAGCAGTCAGGCAAGCGTTTGGTGCTTGTTGTGTCGTAGCCAGTTTTCTCATAAGCAAGGAGAAGACCAGCATTGGCATCAAGCGCTTTTGTAGCTGGAAGTCCATACTCAGGGTCAAGAAGCATAGAGGAAGCGTATTTTGTCAATTCATCTGCTACCAAGACCTTGAGTTCTTCCATTTGAGCCACTGTTGGCTCTTCTGTTTGGTATTGAGCCATGAGGCGTTTTAAAGCACCACGTTGGTCAAAGGCAAGAGCTGAGATAATGCCGTTCTCGTCAGAAAGTTTTTGCAGGCAGGCTACTTTATTGGGACTTAATTGTAATTTACTCATAGATACTTCCTTATTTTTGATAGTCATGAATGATCACACCTTGTACCACACGGTTTACTGTACCTGTAGGAGACGGTGTATCTGGTTTATTTTCTACCTTGAGTGAAGTCAATAGGGCAAAGAGTTGGGCATAAACGATGTAAGGGAAGACACGGTAAATATCGTTCAAGACACCGCCACAACCAAGTGCTACTTCTTTGACATTTTCAAGACCAAAGGCTTGATCACTCAAGAGCACAACACGACGGGCGATGTGATCACCAGCCACTTCACGAACCAAGTCCAAGTCGTACTTGCGAGTGTAGTCTGTCGTTGTACCAAATACCAAAACAACTGTATCTTCGTTGATAAGAGATTTTGGACCGTGACGGAAGCCAACTGGGCTTTCATACATGGTCGCCACTTGACCAGCTGTTAATTCCAAAATCTTGAGCTGAGCTTCATGAGCAAGACCGAAGAAAGGACCAGCACCAAGGTAGATGACGCGGTTAAAGTCGAGGTCAACAAGCTCTTTAACATCTGCTGCATTGTCTAGAACTTTGCGGGCAAGGCTAGACACAACTTCAAAACGTTGAGCTTTCACAGCAAATTCTGTAGGATCAAAGACCAAGAGAGCTGTTAGCATCATAGACGTAAAGCTAGAAGTCATGGCAAATCCAGCGTCATTGGAAGCAGCTGGTTGCAAGAGCAAGAGATTGCGGTCATCGCCATGAGCTTGAAGCGCCAATTTCCCTTCTGCAGCACATGTAATGGTCACTTGATAGAGGTCGTCAACCAAGGCTTTAGCCAAGTCAACCGTCGCCACACTTTCAGGTGAATTCCCACTACGAGCAAAGGAAACAAGGACAGTAGCCACATCTTTTTTCAAATAAGTTTCTGGGTTGGCAACAATATCAGTTGTCGCAATGGCGTTGAAATTCCATTTGCGTTCGTCATAGACTTCCTTAAAGTATGGCACCAAGGTATCTCCCACATAAGCAGAAGTCCCAGCACCCGTCAAGATTACCTTAATATAATCATGTTTATCAGCGATCCCTTGCAGAAAGGTTGCAATTTCTTCCCGTTTCGCTTGATAGGCTTCGAAAGCCTCTTTCCATACATCAGGCTGTTGGTAGATCTCACGAGTCGTGATTTCTGCACCCAGTTCAAGTAATTCTTCTTTTGTGTAATTTAGCATAGAGTTCCTCTAATCTATTGTTGTTTCATTCCTATTGAAAATATGGGAATGGGAGTGACTCCCATTCCCATGTATATTCTATATAAGATGCTCTAAGTCACATCTTATTCATCTTCGTCATCATCAAAGCCCGCTAACAGATCATTGACTTTTACGATGCTTTCTGCAGCACGGCTCTTGTAGTCCGCATCTGCACCTGTAAGGCTGGCATTGATAAATTCAATCACCATTGGAAGATTCATCCCTGCGTAGAGTTCAATGTCGCGACCTTCCATGATCAAACGGCTTACCACGTTACATGGTGTACCACCGAGAAGGTCCGCAAAGACTAGGAAATCATCCAATCCTTCGATAGTAGCTTCAAATTTTGCAGTAAATTCTTCTGGACCATCTTCTGGAAGAAGAGCCACTGCATGAATGTTGTCTTGTGGACCCATGATCATTTCTGTGCTACCTTTAAGTTCTTCACAGAAACGACCATGACTCACCAAAATTAATGATTTACTCATAAATTATGCGCCCATTCCAAGCAAGAATTTACCGATGAATGAAAGACCTACTGCAAGAACGATAATGATACCGATCGCTTTAGTAGAGTTCATACCTTTCTTACCAAGCAACCAGAAGATAAAGGCAGTAAAGATTGCTGGAAGCAAGCGTGGGAAGATTGAGTTCAAGATGTCTTGGAAGTCAATCATCTTTTCACCGATTGGCAATTTGTAAGAAATCTCAAAGTTGATCATTGTTGCTACAAGAGCACCCATCATGAAGACACCAAGTACAGATGCAGCATCAATCAAAGCTGTCAAAGTACTTTGCATGTTGTTGATAAGGTTAACCCCTTCTTTGTAGGCAAATTCCAATTGTTTCCAACGGAAGATGTCATATGCAACTGCAACTGCGATCCAAAGGAAGATACCCCATGGTTGGCCAGCGATCGCCATAGTTGCTGCGATAGATCCCATGATAGCAGGTACAAGTGAACCAAAGATAGTATCTCCAAGAGGAGCGAATGGTCCCATCAAACCTGTCTTGATACCGTTAACGGCATCTTTTGAACCCACACCATCTTTTTCTTCCATGGCAAGGTCAAAACCAGCGATAATAGTGTGGAAGAATGGTGAAGTATTGAAGAATTGAGTATGAACTTTCATCATTTCTTTCAATTCAGGAGTTCCATCCCCATACATTTTACGCAATTGTGGCAAGATCATGTAAAGGTAACCAGAAGCTTGCATACGTTCGTAGTTCCAACCTAATTGGAAAGTAAACAAGCTACGTTTGTTGATTTGATTAAAATCTTCTTTTGTTAGTTTGTAATTAGAATTCGTCATCTTCGATTTCCCCACTTTCTGATGGTGTAGAAGGTGCTGCTACAGCAACTTTTTGGCTGTTCTTGAAGTGAACAACTGCAAGGAAGATACCCACGATAGAGATACCGATCATAGACAATCCTTTGAAGTTGTTAACAAAGCCAATTTTTTCAGCAACTTCAGCAGGAAGAGCGCCAATGATTCCAGCAACTGCTCCACCAAGACTTGTTACGTTTGAGTAAAGAACAGTCAACATAGCTGTCAAACCGAATCCCATAGCAAGGTAGTGAAGGTTACGTTTAACTGGAAGGTAACGAAGCAAGATTGCAAATCCAAGACCTGGAAGCATACGACCTGCAAGTGTCAAACCGTCTGCAACCCATTGGTATTCTTTAACAAGGTTTACAACACCTTGTACGAATTCTCCACCAAAAGCAAGAGCGAAGAATACTGGAAGGGCACGTGAAAGAGCCCATGGAATCGCACCAAGTAGGTAGTTGCGTTCGATTCCTTTGTAGTCAAAGCGTTCAATCGCAGCGTCAATACGGTGTGCGAAGAATGTAGTAGTCATACGACCAAGTACGTCGAAGTAAGTCAAAAGTGCTGCTACTGGTACAGCGATTGTAGTGATCGCAAGGTCTGTTTCTATACCTTGTGAAACTGAGAAAGCTGTCGCAAGAACCGCACCAGAAGTTGCGTCGATACGAGAAGCACCACCGAAGGTACCTACCCCAAGTACGAACAACTGCAAGCTACCACCGATAAACAAACCAGTTGTCAAATCTCCCATAACTAAACCAGTAATGAAACCAGCGAATACAGGGGAACCTGCAGATGAAACGATTGTCAACTCATCACAGATTTGATAAGCTGAGTACAAAGTGAGAAGTAAAATTTGCCACCATTGTATCATAACAATGACCTCCTAAAAATTTTTTCCTATTTTAATAAGCTCAAAAAGTCTGAAACTGGATCATTTGGAACCATTTGAGCAGTGAGTTTCACACCTTTTTCTGCTAGTTTGTGGAAATCTTCCACATCCTTGTCTACCACGTTGATAGAACGTGTGATAGAGCGAGTTTCTGGTGTTTGAGACATATTGCCGACGTTGAGTGTTTCAAGCGGAACACCTGCTTCGACCAAACCAAGGAAACGGTCTGGTTTACGTGCAACGATAAAGAGACGTTGGCTATCGTATTTACCAGCAAGGATATTTGCTGCTGCTTTCTCAACTGGCAAGATACTGAGTTTCACACCTGGTGGTGTCGCAAGTTTCAAACCACTCTTTTCAATATCGTTGTTAACAACTTCGTCGTCTACAACCATAATGCGTGAAACATTTAGTTTTCCAGCCCAAAGATTGGCTACTTGACCGTGGATCAAACGTCCATCGATACGGCATCCTACAATTGTCATAAGTTTTCCCCCTTTATGTGTTTTAGTGTAGGTTTACGAGTTAAATGAATCTCTTCTTTATATTCGCCCTCAGTTTCAAAGATGATGATGCGGTTAGCACCTTCCTTGAGATAACTATGAGGGATATAAAGTGAGAGGGTCGGGCCGACGTTCCAGAAACGTCCTAGGTGACGCCCGTTGACAAAGGCAACTCCCTTACCAAACTCAGACAAGTCTAAGTAGGTATCCTTCGGCTCTTCAACAGTAAAGTCGAAAGCGTAAAAGGCTGGTTGTCCTTCTGTCCATCCTTTTGAAAAATCAATCTTCTCAGGATTATCCAGTGGCAGTGGATATTGTTTCCAATTCAGTAAGAAATGTAGATCCTTGCAGACACCTGTTCGAATTCCTTTACGCTGCGTATCTGCCAAGAACTTATGACCGTAGTTGACACGCCCCATATTTTCAATCAAGATGTCAATCTCTGAAAAGCCTTCTCGATTGCCCTGACAGTAGATATCTTCACCAATCTCTGTCTGGTATTGAGTAGCAATCCATTGACCATCTACAAAGAGTTGAGCTCGGTCACGTCCATCGATGATACGGAGACGTTCCTCTTCTGCATCCCAACTTGCCTCAGTGCGGTAGAGAAGGTAGCCATAGCTTTGACCAAGTTCTTCCATCGCTTTTGGATAGAGGCTTTCAGTTGGACTAGAGAGACTATCCAGGGTTTCAAACAAGGAAACTTTTTCGACCAATGGAATGGATCCTATCTCCATGCTTTCCTTATAGAGTGGTTCCAACTGTGGATACTCTGGGAAGTGGGTTGCCATCATCTTCTTGACTGCTAAGTATTTAGCAGTTGGATTTCCTTCTTCATCCAGAAGGGCATCATAGTCGTAAGATGTGACTTGTGGCAAATCCAGAGTTCCTCGAGCTGAGCAACCATTCATGAAACCAAAGTTTGTTCCACCATGGAACATGTAAAGGTTGATAGAGCCTTGTTCCAATACCTCTCGAACAGCTTCTGCCAATTCTTTAGGATCACGAGTGATGATGGGTTCTTTCCAACGGTTGAACCAACCATCCCAGAATTCCATACACATGAGGGGCCATTTCTTGCCATGCTCATCAAAGAATTCCTGCATCTGTGAAAAGTTGTACGGAGCTTTAGAACCGAAGTTTCCTGTCACAAAGAGATCGTCTTCGATCAAGGTTCCGGCTTTCAGAGTAGCCCTCCATGGGCCATCTGAAGTAAAGAGTGGGCAATCAATCCCTCGGTCTTCCATCAATTTTCGAATTGCTCGTAGATAAGACTTATCTTCTCCATAAGAGCCATATTCATTTTCGACTTGCATCATAAGAATGTTTCCACCATTATCCAACAAGCGAGGCACAAGCCTTGGCAATAATTGGTCATAATAGCGAGCAACAGCCTCGATGTAGGCCGGGTCGGACGAGCGAATTCGCATGTCCTTTGTCAAGAGCCAAGCCGGCAAGCCACCAAATTCCCATTCCGCACAGATAAATGGAGACGGGCGTACAATGGCATAGAGACCCAAATCTTGTGCAATTTGAAGAAATCTCTCCAAATTTCTGGCACCTTCAAAATCAAACTCCCCTTCAACAGGTTCGTGTAAATTCCAAGCCACATAGGTCTCGACTGTATTAAAGCCAAGCGCCTTTAAGTTATAGAGAGAATGATACCAATCCTCTGCTGGAATCCTAAAATAATGAATGGCGCCGGACAAAATCTTGAACGGTTTTCCGTCTAAATAGAAATCGTCCTCAATTTTAAATCTGGTCATGTTATTACCTCTGACGAATTAAGTTTGCGCTTTCATTTATTATAATATTAACTATAATCAAATCTTTTGCATTTGTCAATAGGTTTTAGAAAATTATTTAAAATTTTTCTATTTTTTTACTTACCGTTTACCGAAATTATCTAAAAATAGCATGAAAACGATCTTTTTATGTATGATAATTCACAAGAACATCAAATGAATTTTTTTACATGTAAAATAACATTTTTAGTCTATTATTTTAATTTTTTGACCTTAATACTACTCTTTTCTCTATATTTGTGGTAAAATCAAAATTGGAGAAAGAGAATCGAGGTGAAATTTATGGCTATTCCTAAATACCAATATATTAAAGATGAATTAAAAAATAAAATCATCTCTGGTCAATTTGCAAGTGGAGATAAATTTTATACAGAAGCCGAATTGATCGCGATGTACGATGTGAGTTCAATCACAGTTGTTCGTGCCTTGAACGACCTTGCTAAAGACGGCTACATTGTCCGCCAACAAGGTAAAGGTACTTTCGTTTCACGTGCCCGCAAGCACAAACTCGTTGAGTTTTCAGATGTCGAAATCTTTGAAACAAAAGACGATAAAGTTACTGTCCTTTCTATCGAGCGCGGAAACAAACTTGAATATTTAGATAAACTTGGACTACGTGGAGATCAATTCTACTATAAGATTGAACGTATTCGTCAGACAAACGACGTGACATACATCTACCACACATCTTATATTCCTGAGCAATACATCAATGCCAACTATCCAAATCTTGACTATTATAGCTCTATCTATACACGTTTCAAATTGGATTACCGCATTCACATGAGTGATGAACATTTTGAGGAAATCAACGAAATCGCATTTCCAACACCAGAGCATGCTGCTTCTGTACTCGGAATCGATACACAATTCCCAACTGTCTTTCAAACAAAGACTACAAAACTTGAGGCCACTGGCCAAGTCCTTGCCTATAGTGAAACTTATAAGCGAGCAGACTACTACAAAATCAAATTCATCTCATGTAACCGAGGTCATTAAGAAAAAGCCTGAGCCTAGCTCAGGCTTTTTCTCTATTCATTATAGCACGAGAAAGAAGTTGTGAAAACGCTATGAAGGGCTCTTATTTAATTAGTAGCATTTTTACTAAAAACAAGGTAAATTTTCGTTTGGTTTTTCCTCGGTTTTATCCCTTATTAGCAAATTTCTCCTAAATCTTATGATTTCCTCTATTTATTATAGTTCTTATATAAACCCACTTGACATTTTACTCCTTAGATAATAAAATAAAATTGGTTTTATGTAAACGCTATCATATATGATAATAACAAGGAGGTTTTGTCATGAAACTAGAAAAGAAACAGCGCTTCTCCATTCGTAAATACGCGGTTGGGGCAGCTTCTGTACTTATAGGATTTGCTTTTAGCGCCCAAGTCGTATCTGCCGACGGGATTACTCCAGCTCCAACAGCTGAAGAAACTGTTCAAACTATTCAGGAGAGTCCTCAAGCAGTCAAGGAAGCTGTAGACTCCAAGGTTCCAGAAAAACTGGAAGAAAAGGCTGACAAACCTGTAAAAGAGGAGGTCAAAGAAGACCAGGAGGCTCCTCGAACAGTTGCTCCAACAACAGAAGAGTCAAGCGCACCAGTTGTGACAGAAAATGCTACTCCAACTCCTACTGCCGAGAAAGAAAGCCCTGCCCCAGCTGAAACTCCTGCTGAAAGCACTTCTTCAGAAAAGAAAAATGAAGCCGTCACACCTGCAGTAGCCACTCCTAGCACGGAACGAGCAGCTCAGGTAAATGAAAAACTGGCAAAACGAAAAATGATCTCAATCGACGCTGGACGCAAGTATTTCTCTCCAGACCAACTCAAAGAAATCATCGACAAAGCCAAACACTACGGCTATACTGATCTTCATCTACTAGTTGGAAATGACGGCATGCGTTTTATGTTGGACGACATGACGATCAAAGCGAATGGCAAAACCTATGCAAGCGACGATGTCAAACGTGCACTCGAAAACGGAACTGATGCCTACTACAAGGATCCAAACGGCAACCATTTGACAGAAAGTCAGATGACGGACTTGATCAACTACGCTAAAAATAAAGGTATTGGCCTCATTCCAACTGTAAACAGCCCTGGTCACATGGATGCGATTTTGCATGCCATGAAAGAACTAGGCATCCAAAAACCGAACTTCAACTACTTTGGTAAGGAATCTGCTCGTACCGTTGACCTTGATAACAAGGAGGCTGTTGCATTTACCAAAGCTCTGATCGACAAGTATGCTGCTTACTTCGCTGGCAAATCTGACATCTTCAATATCGGACTAGACGAGTACGCCAATGATGCTACAAACGCCAAAGGCTGGAGCGTTCTTCAAGCCTACAAGTGGTATCCAGAAGATGGATTCCCTGACAAGGGTTATGACAAATTTATCGCCTACGCAAACGACCTTGCTCGCATCGTCAAATCTCACGGCCTCAAACCAATGGCCTTTAACGATGGTATCTACTATAATAGCGACACTAGCTTTGGAACCTTTGACAAAGATATCATCGTTTCTATGTGGACTGGTGGATGGGGCGGATACGACGTCGCTTCTTCTAAACTTCTAGTTGAAAAAGGCCACCAAATCCTTAATACCAACGATGCTTGGTACTACGTCCTCGGACGAAATGCCGATGGCCAAGGATGGTACAACCTCGACCAAGGACTCAATGGTATCAAGAACACTCCAATCACTTCTGTACCAAAATCTGATGGAGCTACTATCCCGTTCATCGGGGGTATGGTAGCTGCTTGGGCGGATACCCCATCTGCACGCTATTCACCATCACGCCTCTTCAAACTCATGCGTAGCTTCGCAAATGCCAATGCTGAATACTTCGCAGCTGATTATGAGTCTGCTGAACAAGCTCTGAAAGAAGTCCCAACAGACCTTAACCGCTATACTGCAGAAAGTGTCGCAGCTGTAAAAGAAGCTGAAAAAGCCATTCGCTCACTCGATAGCAACCTCAGTCGCGCCCAACAAGACACGATTGACCAGGCAATCGCGAAACTCCAAGAAGCTGTCAGCAACTTGACCTTCACACCAGAAGCTCAAAAAGAAGAAGACGCGAAACGCGAAGTTGAAAAGCTTGCCAAGAACAAAGTAATCTCTATCGATGCTGGACGTAAGTACTTCACGCTCGACCAACTCAAACGTATCGTAGACAAAGCGAGCGAGCTCGGCTACTCTGATGTGCATCTTCTCCTAGGAAACGATGGACTTCGCTTCCTCCTTGATGACATGACCATCACAGCTAACGGAAAAACTTATGCAAGCGATGATGTCAAGAAGGCTATCATAGAAGGAACAAAAGCTTACTACGATGATCCAAATGGTACCACTCTTAGTCAAGCTGAAATCACTGAATTGATCGAGTACGCAAAATCAAAAGGCCTCGGACTCATCCCAGCGATCAACAGCCCAGGTCACATGGATGCCATGCTCGTCGCTATGGAAAAACTTGGAATCAAGAATCCTCAAGCCAACTTTGACAAGGTATCCAAAACAACCATGGACCTTGAAAACGAAGAGGCGATTAACTTTGTCAAAGCCCTCATCGGCAAGTACATGGACTTCTTTGCAGGCAAAACTAAGATCTTCAACTACGGTACAGACGAATATGCCAATGATGCTACCAACGCGCAAGGCTGGTACTACCTCAAATGGTATGGACTCTATGGCAAGTTTGCTGAGTACTCTAACACTCTTGCTGCTATGGCCAAAGAAAGAGGCCTTCAACCAATGGCCTTCAACGATGGTTTCTACTACGAGGACAAGGATGATGTTGAGTTTGACAAGGATGTCATCATCTCTTACTGGTCTAAGGGATGGTGGGGTTACAACCTTGCATCTCCTCAGTACCTGGCAAGCAAAGGCTACAAATTCCTTAACACCAACGGAGACTGGTACTACATTCTCGGCCAGAAACCTGAAGATGGTGGTGGTTTCCTCAAAAAAGCAATTGAAAATACTAAAAAAACACCATTTAACCAGCTTGCATCTACCAAATATCCTGAGGTAGACCTTCCAACCGTCGGAAGCATGCTTGCTATCTGGGCAGACAGACCAAGTGCTGAGTACAAGGAAGAAGAAATCTTTGAACTCATGACTGCCTTTGCAGACAATAATAAAGACTACTTCCGCGCTAACTACAATGCCCTCCGTGAGGAACTTGCTCAAATCCCTGCAAACTTGGATGGATACAGCAAGGAAAGCTTGGAGGCCCTAAATGCAGCGAAAGAAGCTCTCAACTACAACCTCAACCGTAACAAACAAGCCGAGTTAGACGCTCTCGTAGCCAAGCTCAAAGTAGCCCGCCTAAGCCTTAAACCAGCGGCAACCCACTCAGGAAGCCTCGATGAAAACGAACTAGCTGCCAATGTTGAAACCAAACCGGAACTCATCACAAGAGCAGAAAAGATTCCATTTGAGGTCATCAAGAAGGAAAATCCGAACCTCCCAGCTAAGCAAGAAAAGATTGTCACACCAGGTGTAGATGGTGAACGCACTCATTACATCTCTGTCCTTACTGAAAATGGTAAACAAACAGAAACCGTTCTAGACAGCCAAGTAACCAAAGAACCTGTGACCCAAGTGGTTGAAATCGGTACCCCTATTACCCACAAAGGGGATGAAAGTGGCCTTGCTCCAGCTGCCGAAGCGAAACCAAGACTAGATATCCAAGAAGAAGAGATTCCGTTCACTACCGTGACACGTGAAAATCCACTCTTGCTCAAAGGGAAGACTCAAGTCGTTACTAAAGGAGCTAACGGTCGTCGCAGTCATTACTACTCTGTGAGCACTAGTGCTGACGGTAAGGAAGTGAAAACTCTTGTAGATAGCCTTGTGACTCAAGAAGCAGTGACTCAAGTTATTGAAGTCGGAACCCTTGTAACCCATGTAGGAGACGAACACGGTCTTGCTCCAGCCGCAGAAACAAAACCAAGACTGGATATCCAAGAGGAAGAAATTCCATTCACTACTGTGACACGTGAAAATCCTCAATTGCCAAAAGGACAAAGTCAAGTCGTCGTTTCCGGAGTAAATGGCCGCCGTACGATTTTCTACTCTGTCAGCACTACTGCTGATGGTAAGGAGGAAAGAACCTTTGTCAATAGTGCGGTATCGCAGGAAGCGGTCGCTCAGGTTGTCGAAGTCGGAACTGCCGTTGAGAAAGCTGAGCAAGCTGAAGCAACTACTAGCAAAGCAGATGAAAAACAACTCCCTGCAACAGGAAGTCAAGACTCTGCAGGCTTGGTCGCAGCAGGACTCATGGCCACACTAGCAGCTTACGGGCTCACTAAGAAAAAAGAAGATTAACACCCTTCGATAAGTATATAAAAAAGCGAGATTGAATCTCGCTTTTTATTGTTAGGATTAATCACCCAGTCCGATACGTTCAAAGATGTCATCCACTCGTTTGGTGTAGTATGCAGGGTTGAAGATTTCATCAATTTCATCTTGAGTGAGGCGTGATGTCACTTCTGGATCTGCTTCGAGAAGCGGTTTAAAGTCCACTTGGTTGTCCCAAGAGTAGGCTGTTTTTGGTTGCACCAAGTCATAGGCTTGCTCACGGGTCATACCTTTTTCAATCAAGGTCAACATAGCACGTTGGCTAAAGATAAGACCGAAAGTAGAATTCATGTTGCGGATCATATTTTCTGGGAAGACCGTCAAGTTCTTGACGATATTTCCGAAACGGTTGAGCATGTAGTCAATCAAAATAGTCGTATCTGGTGTGATGATACGCTCAGCTGATGAGTGGGAAATGTCACGTTCGTGCCAGAGAGCGACATTTTCATAGGCCGTAATCATGTGACCACGGATAACACGCGCCAGACCTGTCATATTTTCAGAACCGATAGGGTTGCGTTTGTGAGGCATTGCTGAAGAGCCTTTTTGCCCTTTGGCAAAGAATTCTTCCACTTCGCGTTGCTCAGATTTTTGCAAACCACGAATTTCAGTCGCCATACGTTCGATTGAAGTTGCGATGCTAGCAAGAACTGCAAAGTACTCAGCGTGAAGGTCACGAGGAAGGACCTGTGTAGAAATTTCTTGAGCACGGATACCAAGCTTGTCACAGACGTATTGCTCTACAAATGGTGGGATGTTAGCAAAGTTCCCAACCGCACCAGAGATTTTACCAGCTTCCACACCAGCAGCCGCATGCTCGAAACGCTCGATGTTGCGCTTCATTTCGCTGTACCAAGTCGCCAATTTAAGACCAAAGGTTGTAGGTTCAGCATGCACCCCGTGGGTACGCCCCATCATGATGGTGAACTTGTGCTCCTTAGCCTTATCAGCGATGATGTTGGTGAAGTTTTCAAGGTCACGACGGATGATGTCGTTGGCCTGCTTGTAGAGGTAACCATAGGCAGTATCCACCACGTCAGTAGAAGTCAATCCATAGTGGACCCACTTGCGCTCTTCACCAAGCGTCTCAGAAACCGCACGCGTGAAAGCCACCACATCGTGGCGAGTCTCCTGCTCGATTTCTAAAATACGGTCGATGTCAAAATCCGCCTTCTCGCGAATCAAAGCCACATCTTCCTTAGGGATTTCCCCCAACTCAGCCCATGCCTCGTCAGCCAAGATTTCCACCTCAAGCCAAGCACGGTATTTATTTTCTTCACTCCAAATGTTCGCCATCTCAGGGCGAGAGTAACGGTTGATCATTGTTTCTCCTTATCTACATATTTATTTTTAAGTTTTTGAGACTCAGATTCGTCTAATTTTTCAATTTCTTCCTTTTTTTTAGATGACCAGAAAGAAATCTTTAATAAAATTAATATTGTTTTAAACGATGATATTAGAGTTGAACATACTACAAATAACCAAATATAAAAAATATAATTATAATTGTTTAAATTAAAGTTTGAATGTATGAATCCAAGAAGTATTGTGAAACACAAAGACAAGAAATTCAAAAATAATGTTTCCTTACAAAAATAAAATAAATCACTCTCAGCGTCATATTCACGAATTCTCTCCATAATTAATGAACTATTTACAGAGGGCAAAATACCAAAAAGTGCTATCAAAACACCCACTATGATTGCAAATACATTTATTAAATTTGAAAATAATGTATCTATCCCTTTAGAACCCGCATAAATAAAATTTATTTTACAATCTATAATTGCAACCACAGCTGATATCAAGAATGGAAATATTTTTATAAAGAAATCAGAATTCCGATTTTCTCTTCTCATAGATATCTCCCATCTTATGTTTAACGTCATCGTATTTTATCGGTAATTTTCTTTCTTGTTTAATTGTAATTTCATCCTGTATAATATTACCAAATAGACTCACGAATTCAGAAACTCCCTCATTCCTTACTGTAAAATCAGCTCTCTCTACATGATCCTTATATTCATCATTCAATAACAAAATATCATCTAATAAATTGTTTTTCTCATCCGTATCTAATTCCTTTGTTTTATACCGTCCTACTGATAAAGTAATATCATAATAAGGAATCCCTATATCTCCCATTGAATCTATTGCTTTTCCTAGTTTTGATTTCAATCTTGAGAAAATGTCCAATCGTTGTAAAATATCAACCTCACTCATTCTAAAACGAATTTTTGAAACTTGTTGTGCTTTTTTTACTTTTTCAAAAGCTTTGAAATCTATTTTTCTATCCAGCCTAATTTTACTATCCGTAAAAGTCTTATGAAAATATTTTTCAATTCCAACCGCACTGACACTATGAGAATTCTTTTGAACCATTAAAATATGCTTTTTAGAATCATATAAGCATACCATCGGTTCTGCTACATATTCATCATCGTTTAAAGATAACTCTTCTGCTTCCGATTCTCTTTTACACAGTAATGGGACATCTTTATCTCTGATTCGTAAAAATTGAAAAAACCACAAATCAAAACTTTCTTTATAACTAATATCTTCAACTCTTATATAATCATCTAAATATTCGACAGAGTTCTGCGAATACTTTGAAATATCAATACCTTTTATCCATTTTTCAAGATCAAATGGCACTTTTACATCATTAACATATTCAAACACATCAAAATATTCACATTTGAAAATTTTTTCAACACTATCTGTAGACAAGTTTAACCTCTTTCTATAATTCCTCTACCTCATCAACCTCATCACCAAACACTGTCACACGCCCTACCTTACGATTGCACTTGTCTTCTATAATCATTTATTTACCGCCCACTCCGCTGCTTTCTCTGCATGAATCACTGTTGTGTCGTAGAGTGGCAGGTCAATGTCGGTTTGCTTGATGAGGAGACCAATCTCGGTACAACCCAAGATAACAGCTTCAGCGCCTGCTTTTTTCAAATCATCTATAACAGCAAGATAAGTCTGCTTTGAGCTTTCTTTGATATCCCCTAGACAGAGTTCGTCATAAATGATCCGATTAACCTCTGTAATACCAGCTTGGTCTGGAATCAGCACTTCTAACCCAGACTCTATTAATTTCTCCTTGTAAAAATCTTGGGTCATGGTGTACTTAGTCCCTAGAAGACCGACTTTTTGAATACCATCAGCCAACAAGGCCTGCGCAGTTGCCTGTGCAATATGCAAGATTGGAATCGTAATCTTTTCTTGTATCTGCGGAGCAACCTTGTGCATGGTGTTTGTGCAAATAACGATGAAATCCGCGCCTGCTTGCTCCAAGCGCTGAGCAACATCTGCCAAAAGTTGGCCGCTTTTCTCCCAGTCTCCGACTGCCTGATAATGCTCAATCTCTGCAAAATCAACACTATAAAGTAGAATCTTAGCAGAATGCAAGCCACCCAGCTCTTTTTTAATGGTTTTGTTGATGATTTGGTAGTAAGATGTGGTACTTTCCCAACTCATACCGCCAATCAGACCGATAGTTTTCATAGACTAATCAAACTCCTCCTTGCTTATAGCTACCGACGGATAGTGTGGCAAGCTACTTAGATCCGTATCCAATGGCAAATCATAGATAGCCAGATAATTGTTTGGATATTGAATCTTTAATTCCTGATATTTGGCTTTTACTTTTTCATGGTCAGCACTGGCAAAGAGCACTTCCACAACAGCAGTTTCTTTGCCTTCTTCCACAAAAGCATTGACGATGATTTGAATCATAGAAACCTCCTATATCACAATTCAACATCTAACTTTAAAATATCCCCCTTCTCTCCATAATGGAGAAGCCGCAGATATTCTCCCCAAACTCTGGACTTGCCAATGTCTGTATTCATCCAGCTATCCCGACTAATCTCAACATCCTTGTAAAAGGCATTGAAGGTATATGGGATGTAGCGAAGATGCTTTGGTAAGTGCTGAGCCAAAGTCCGCCATTGCCTACCAGTCGCGTGACTTTTGCAAATGAACATAACTGTCTCAACAGTATTAAAATCAAAAATTTCTTTAGAAAACAATACGTTTTCTAAAGTATTGCTAGAAGAGTTTTCAAATTTAATTGCTTCTTCAGGAATGCCTGCAGCCAGCAGATGCTGGATAATAACCTCTGCCTCTGTATGTCCATTCCAATCTGGATGAGGTGTTCCTGTCAAACTTCGGCCACCAGTCACAATGATTCGTCTTACATAACCTTTTTGATATGCCTCAATAGCTTTTTCCCAGTGGCCTGGGTGAGTCCCACTGAAAACAAATAAAACATCACACGGCTGAGGTTCGATTATTTTCCCAAAAACACTCTTAGTCAAAAAGGAGATTTCTTTATTAGAGAACTCTTTCGGAACTTCTGGACTTTTCGGAATAATCGGTTTCATCTATAACATTTCCTCCACAGATTTTTTAAAAATCAATCCCTTTCCCAAATTCTCCAACCTCATCCGGCACACTACTAAACACAGTCACATGCCCCATTTTGCGGTTGTGCTTTGCTTCTATTTTACCATACATGTGGAGGTGGGCGCTTGGTTTTTCTGCGACATACTTTTCAGCAGCCTCGACGTGTTGACCGAGGACGTTGAGCATGACTGCAGGCGCATGGAGTTTGATGACTGGCAATGGTGCTCCCAGAACACCCAAGATATGGGTATCAAACTGGGAAAAATCGCAGGCTTCGATAGAGTAGTGCCCAGAGTTGTGTGGACGTGGCGCAATTTCATTGACAATGATGTCGTCAGCTGTCGCAAACATTTCCACACAGAGCGTTCCAGACAAGTTGAGTTGCTCAGCGATTCGCACGGCCATAGCTTTGGCCTTATCTGCTAGACTTTCTGAAATGCGAGCTGGCACAATGGTTTTCGAAAGAATATTGTTGCGGTGGATATTTTCCTGAACTGGGAATACTGTCACGTCCTTGCCATTCCCTGATACGATGACTGAAATCTCAAGGTCGAAGTTGACAAATTCTTCCAAGACGCAGTCTGCTGAGTCGGCTAGTGCACGGGCTTCTTCCAAGTCTGCTTCTGAACGAATGACTTTTTGTCCATGCCCATCGTATCCACCAGTCGCAGTCTTAAGAACATAGTTTTTCGACAGGTCAATATCTGCCAAATCTTGACTTGAAGTCACAACCTTGTAGGGTGCCACAGTGACTTGAGCCTTATTTGAAAGAAAGTCCTTTTCAAAAATACGATTTTGCGAAATACGAAGCAGGTCTGTACCTTGTGGAAGCTGCCCATCCTTGATAACAGCGTCCAAACCGTCAGCGTCTACATTTTCAAACTCATAGGTGAGGACATCGCAACGCTCAGCCAACTGACGGAGGGCATCCACATCGTTATAAGGAGCCACGATGATCTCCGCCACGCGAGAGGCTGGGCAATCCGCCGCAGGATCCAGCGCGATGACCTTGTGCCCCATGTAGATAGCAGAAATGGCCATCATCTGCCCCAGCTGACCGCCACCGATAATTCCGATTGTTTTAGATGAGCTCATTTGTAGACTCCTCTGCGATTTTTCCTTGCTCTTCTGCGAAATCAGCCAATGCTGTCGCGATAGCCTGATCCTCTACTGACAGGAGACGGAGAGCAAAGAGGGCCGCATTGGTCGCTCCTGCTTCACCGATAGCCATAGTTGCCACAGGCACGCCACCCGGCATCTGTACGATAGAGTAGAGCGAATCGACACCACTAAGAGCACGCGATTGGACTGGTACGCCAATGACAGGAAGGGTGGTTTTAGCAGCGACCATACCTGGCAAATGGGCTGCGCCACCAGCACCTGCGATAATGACCTTGATGCCGCGACTACGAGCTTCTTCAGCATGTCTGAACATGAGGTCCGGTGTACGGTGGGCAGAGACAACCTTCTTTTCGTAGGCTACACCGAAACGGTCCAGGACTTCAGCTGTTTTTTGCATGGTTGCCCAGTCGGATTTTGAGCCCATGATGATGGAAATTACTGGTTTAATCATAATTTTTCCTTTTCTTTTTTGATAATGGTCTTAGGTGGTGGGGACGGAAGCAAACCTTCGGTTTCATTCCTAAAATTTGATCCTAAGTCTCAAATTTTCCCCGACCAGAACAGTTTCTGTGCTGGCCTTTTCACCACGGCGACCATTATCTTACTTTCTTTGGCTCGCTTTCGCTCACCATGATAATTTTTGTGTCTGTTAATCTTTTATGGCCTTGCTTCCGATATCTGTTCGGTAGAAGAGACCTTCTGTGTTTTGTTTGTTGAGTTCGCTGTAGATAGTGTTTTGGCCGTCTTTGACGGTATCGGCTGTGGTGACAAGCATATAGACACGTCCGCCGTTAGATAGCAGTGCTCTGCTATTTTCCGCAAACTTAGCCCCTGCATAGTAGGTGATGATGTCGCCTTCGGTTTTAGCTGGAAGCTTGACACCCTTCTCATAAGCCAGTGGATAACCGTTTGATGCGACAACCACACCCAGAGTCACACCCTTGTCCGTCCACGTGATCTTCGGCTCCTTACCATCGAGAATATCCGTGATATTTTGTGCAAAGTCAGATGTCAATCGTGGCAAGATAATCTGAGTTTCGGGATCTCCAAAACGAGCGTTGAACTCGATGACTTTCGGTCCATCAATTGTCAAGATAAGGCCAGCGTAGAGGATGCCAAGATACGGACGGCCTTCTTTGATCATCCCTTCAATGACTGGCTTGACAATAGTGTCAACCGCTGTGGCAACCACGCTCTCTGGTAAGTGAGGAACTGGCGCATAGGCACCCATCCCACCAGTGTTAGGCCCCTTGTCGCCATCGTAAGCACGTTTGTGGTCCTGAGCCGTCGGCATGATGTAGAACTTGTCCCCATTGACAAAAGCAAAGAGAGAGAACTCCTCCCCGTCAAGGAATTCCTCGATGACTACACGCGCACCTGAGTCACCAAATTTATTGTCTAAGAGCATCTCATGAGCGGCTTCGACTGCCTGCTCCACAGTCTCTGCGACGACCACGCCCTTGCCTAGAGCTAGGCCGTCCGCCTTGACCACGATAGGCGCTCCCTGCTTTTCGATATAATCCTTGGCTTTTTCAAAATCTGAAAATGTGCCATAGGCTGCTGTCGGAACGCCGTATTTGACCATAATTTCCTTAGCAAAATCCTTGGACCACTCCAGCTCCGCTGCAACCTTGGTCGGACCAAAGGCTTTCAGACCAGCTTTGTTAAAATCATCCACTATTCCAGCAGCAAGGGCATCATCTGGCCCGATGAAGGTCCAAGCGATATCGTTGACCTTTGCAAACTCAATCAACTTAGAATGTTCGGAAATAGCGATATTTGCCAATTCCAACCCATCCAGAGTCATTCCGTCATTTCCAGGAGCTACAAAAACTTTTTCAACGTCTTTTGACTCAAGCAACTTCTTGGCAATCGCATGTTCACGACCACCCGAACCGACAACTAACAGCTTCATCTCTCAACCTCTTTTGCGAATTATTTACTAACATTATATCACAAACGTTCGTTTTAATCTTGTTTCGTTTCGCTTTTAAAGCAAAAAAAGGAAAGAAACTGTTTTCTTCCCTTTCGTTTTTTAATGTCTAAAATGTCTTACTCCTGTGAAGACCATGGTCAAGCCGTATTTATCCGCTGCTTCGATGGACTCTTGGTCACGGACGGATCCGCCTGGTTGGATGATGGCCTTGATACCTGCTTTGGCGATTTCTTCCACATTATCCGCAAATGGGAAGAAGGCATCCGAAGCAAGGACAGCACCGTCCAGACGATCTTTGGCCTGTTCAATCGCAATACGAACAGAAGCTACACGGTTGGTTTGACCAGGGCCAACACCAAGTGTCATGTGGTCGTTGGTCACGATGATACCGTTTGATTTGACGTATTTGATAGCTTTCCAAGCAAACTCAAGGGCTGTCGCTTCTGTCTCAGTTGGTTGGCGTTTGGTAACGACTTGCCAGTCAGCTGGGCTTTCTTTGACCACGTCTTGGTTTTGCACAAGAAGTCCACCGACAACACCTGTGTATTCTGCTTCCACTTCACTAGCATCTTGAGCGTCAAATGGCAACTCCAGGATTCGCAAGTTTTTCTTTTTGTTGATCAAAATAGCTAGCGCTTCATCCGTATAGCTTGGTGCGATGATGATTTCAAGGAAAACTCCGTGCATCTTCTCAGCAGTCGCAGCATCCACCTCACGGTTAAGGACGACAATGCCACCAAAGATAGACACTGTGTCAGACTCGTAAGCATAGTCCCAAGCAGTTTCAATGTCATCAGCTTGACCGATACCGCACGGGTTCATGTGTTTGAGAGCCACAACAGTTGGACGATCTTTGAAATCACGGATAATACGAATCGCCGCATCCGCATCGCGGATGTTATTGAAGGACAATTCTTTTCCGTTCAGTTGTTTGGCGGAAGCAATTGAGTAGTCTGTCGGCAAAGCTTTTTGGTAGAAGTCAGCGTCCTGTTGAGGATTTTCCCCATAGCGCATGGCTTGCTTGAGGTCATAGGTCAAAGTGAGTTTTTCTGGTTTTGCTTCACCCACTTGAGCTGTGAAGTATTCCGCAATCAAAGCATCATAAGCCGCTGTGTGACGGAAAACCTTGGCTGCTAAACGTTGGCGAGTTTCATAAGTAGTTTCACCGTTTGCTGACAATTCGTCCAAAACAACAGCATAATCAGCAGGGTCTACTACAACCGTTACGCTAGCATGGTTTTTCGCTGCTGAACGAAGCATGGATGGCCCGCCAATATCGATATTCTCCACTGCATCTGCATACGTCACATCTGGTTTGAGAATCGTTTCCTTGAATGGGTAAAGGTTTACCACCACAAGGTCAATCAATTCGATATTATTGTCCTTAGCCGCTTGAAGGTGGCTATCCAAGTCACGACGAGCGAGGAGACCACCGTGGATATTTGGGTGGAGAGTCTTCACACGACCGTCCATCATTTCTGGGAACCCAGTCACATCATCAATCGCAATGGTATCTACCCCAGCATTATCAAGGGCAACCTTGGTCCCACCTGTCGAGACAATCTCCCAACCAAGTTTTTTGAGTTCTTGGGCAAATTCAACAATGCCCGCTTTGTCTGAGACGCTGATTAAGGCGCGTTTAGTCATGTTTTTTCCTTTCATTTACTTGTCCAACAATTCTCTAATAACTTCCGGATACAACTTGTACTCCGCTTCATGAATGCGAGCTTCAAAGTTTTCAATCGTATCACCAGCTAGACGTGGTACACGGACTTGTTTGATGACCTTTCCTGTATCCACACCTGAGTCCACCCAGTGAATGGTCACGCCACTCTCAGCGACACCAGCATCCCAAGCATCCTCAATCCCATGAGCTCCTGGAAATTCTGGCAGGTAGGCTGGATGAATGTTGATAATCCGGCCTTCATAGGCTCCAAGTAATGTTGGTCCAACGATTTTCATGTAGCCGGCGAGGCAAACCAAGTCAATCTGGTGTTCTTCCAAGAGTTCGACAAGGGCTGCTTCGTAGTCCGCCTTGTTCTCAAATTCCTTGAGTTCAAAAGCGTAGGATAGAACACCAAGCTTGTCTGCACGCTCCAGTACATAGGCATCTCGGTGGTCTGAAAAAACAAACTCCACCGGAAATTCTTCGGCAATCACCTGAAAATTTGAGCCATTACCAGAGGCAAAAACCGCTATTTTTTTCATTTGATGATGACACTTTCGTTTTCTTTCTTGACGATGCGACCAATTTCATAGACTGGTTCATCTAGTAATTCCTTGACATGATCTACATTTTCAGGGCTAACTGCCAACATGAGTCCCACACCCATATTGAAGATTTCAAACATTTCTTCATGCTTGATTTGACCGTATTTTTCAAGGGCTTTAAAAATCGGAAGCACTGGAACTTTGTCTTCTTCAATTTCCGCAGCTAGGTCATCTGCAAACATGCGAGGGACATTCTCGATAAAGCCACCACCTGTGATGTGGGCAATACCGTTGACCAGCTCTTCCTTGATGAGTGGTAAGACAGCCTTGACATAGATGCGAGTCGGCTCAAGGAGGACTTCTTTGAGTTTCTTGCCTTCCAATTCTGGCAAGACTTCCTCACCTGTGTAGTCCGCAAAGACACGACGGACGAGCGAGTAACCATTTGAGTGAATCCCACTCGAAGCAAGCCCGAGAAGGACATCACCTTCGGCTACTTTTGAACCGTCTATGATTTGAGATTTTTCAGCCACACCGACTGCAAAACCAGCCAAGTCGTAGTCATCTTCGCCATACATACCAGGCATTTCAGCCGTTTCCCCACCGATGAGAGCAGCGCCTGCCTGCACACAACCTTCTGCCACGCCAGCAACGACTTGTTCTAGTTTAGCTGGTTCATTCTTGCCAGTCGCGACGTAGTCAAGGAAGTAAAGAGGCTCCGCACCTGCAGCGATGATGTCATTAACACACATAGCCACACAGTCCTGACCGATAGTATCGTGCTTGTCGTACTTGATGGCCAGCATGAGCTTGGTCCCGACACCGTCAGTCCCTGAGATCAAGACGGGCTCTTTGACACCTGTTTTTGAAAGGTCAAACATACCACCAAAACCACCAAGAGCTCCCATAACACCTGCACGATCCGTACGAGCCACATGTTTTTTTATTCGTTCAACTACTTCATAACCCGCTTCAACATCTACACCAGATTGCGCATAAGCATTTTTATTTGTCATTTGTTTATTCCTTTTCTTTAATGGAGGATAGGCTACCTATTTGTAAAAACTGGTCTTTTCTTCCAAACTTCTACGATATTCTTCCTCATAGTCGTAGAGAGGAGTTGGGTAGTCGCCGTCAAAGTAAGCGACACAGAGACCGCCATTTGGCGCATCCGTTTCGATGCCGATAGAATTAATCAAGCCATCAATCGAAAGATAGGTCAGACTATCCGCACCAATGATTTGACAGGTTTCTTCGACCGTATGATTAGCCGCAATCAGCTCCTGACGCGTCTGGATATCAATCCCGTAAAAACATGGATAAGCTAGCGCAGGACTGCCAATAGCAACGTGAACCTCGGACGCACCTGCTTCTTTCAAAAGCTGAACGATGCGGCGAGAGGTTGTCCCACGAACAATGGAATCATCAATCATCACCACACGTTTGCCTTTGACAACACCCGAAACGGCAGACAGTTTCATCCGTACCCCTTGCTCCCGCAATTCTTGAGTCGGTTGGATAAAGGTGCGTTGCGTGTATTGGTTCTTGATGAGACCCATTTCATTTGGCAGACCAGACTCCTCCGCAAATCCCATAGCTGCGCTGAGTGAGGAATTTGGCACACCGACCACGATATCCGCTTCGTGCTTAAATTCACGCGCCAATTGAGCCCCCATACGTTTGCGAGCTGTATGGACGTTAACACCATGGATATTAGAGTCAGGACGAGCAAAGTAGATATACTCCATAGAGCAGATCGCGAGCTGTGTATCATCTGTATAGCTATCATACTGGATGCCCTTATCATCAATGATCACAATCTCTCCAGGCTTCAAATCTCGAATCCACTCAGCACCAATAACTTCAAAAGCACAGGTTTCGGAGGAAACCACTACCGCTCCGTTGGTCATTTTCCCAATCGAAAGCGGACGGAAGCCATTAGGGTCAAGCGCCGCAATCAACTTGTCCTCAAAAAGCAAGATATAAGCAAAGCCACCTTTGACAAGACTGAGCGCTTCCTTGATTTTGCCCATCAAACTAGGATTGTGACTCCGACGAATGAGATGAGCCAAGATTTCCGAGTCCGAAGTTGAACTGAAAATTGCTCCTCTTTGTTCCAATTCTTTCTTGAGCGATTCGGCATTGGTCAAGTTTCCGTTGTGAGCCAGCCCAAACTGCATATCATGAAAGCGAAAGAGGAAGGGCTGGATGTTATCCACAGAAGCTTCGCCAGCAGTCGCGTAACGCACATGGCCAATCGCGCTCGTTCCAGTTAGTTTATCCAAATTAGCTGGATTTCTGAACACTTCTGATAAGAGCCCCATATCGCGATGGCGCTTCAATTGTCCTTGATCATTGGAGAGAATTCCTGCCCCTTCCTGACCACGGTGCTGAAGACTGTGGAGCCCAAAATAGGCCATTTTCGCAGCATCTGGATGTCCCCAGATACCGAAAACACCACATTCTTCATTAAGAGATTTTACTTCGTATGTCATTTTTTATACCTATATTATATTTACATTATAGCCCACTTTTCTAAAAGAAAATTAGGAATTTCATCTGGATCGACTCTCTTATAACTATCAACTCCTACATACTGACCCAAATTAGGTTCACCGAAAAGTTCTTGACTAAGTAACACAAGCTTCTCATTTGTTCTAATTTTTTCTTTAATTTTTGGGCTAAAGTAATAGTTTTCAGCATAAGCAAATATTAAATAATTAAGAAATTCCAGTTTCTTCAATCGAGGGCTACTATTAAATTGACTTTTTAGAGATTTATATTTCCTATCCCTTTTATGATAAAAAGCTAGCACCATCGTCTTTTCTTTTAATGGTAAAATGGCTAGATGCAACTTCTGAATACGATTATTTTTTGAATGGTTACTCGTATCATTCACTGGATATCCATACATATCTCTAATCAACGTTAATGAGCCTTGAAACGCTATCGGTATCTTATAGGGGAGCACCTCATGAAAAATAATTTGATATGCTCCTCTAAGATTGTTTTCAATAGCAGTTTTATGGAGTAAAATTTCATTTTGAAAATCTTCAATATCATAATCAAAAGAATTATGAAGATCCTTTATTTTTTGAGATGTATTCTCTAATGTCTTACTAGAAGCCTCAGGTATTCTTAAGTATAAAGCTTTCTTAATCGTATTATCAGACATTAATTTTTCAAAATGGTATTTTTCCTCCCTCCTTCTAACTAGTTCTAAAAGGAAATTTTTCAATGCCATTTGTGGCAACATTTTATCGCTAGGATAAGACATGAGATTCATTTCATTTTCATATTCCTGAAAATAAAACAAATCGCATTTACGACAGATAATTTGTATCGTTCCCGAATTGTTCACTCCCTTATCATTATCTGACAGATCGCTCCCTATTAAATAACCAGCTTGAGTCAACATGCCAGAATCAGAAATATTTTTTAACGATAACTGTGGAATGGTGTGAGAGTTACAAAAACTTGTAGTATCTTTATCACAAATCAAACACTTTCTTGGCTTTAAGTCCTCCTTCATTACTCTCATCTCTCTAGATAATGATTTTTTCAATTGAATCTTTTTTTCAACATCAGGTATGTCAATTAATTTATTCAAATACTCCACAAACTTTCATTTTACTTCTCAAAACACACCAATCGCCCTAGTAATATCTAGTCTTATTTTCCAGTAAAGTATTTAACCGCCGATGCGAACAGGTGCTGGTCCTTATTTCCTGGGATATTTTGGAAAAGACCGTCTTCATAACGTTCTGAGTGTCCCATTTTACCGATGATTTGACCATTCTTGCTGGTAATTCCTTCGATGGCATTTAACGAACCATTCGGATTGTACTTAGAATCCATACTTGGTTTGCCGTCAAAGTCAACGTATTGGCTGAAAATTTGTCCATTATCACGGAGCTCAGCAAATTCCTCGGCCGTCACAACAAACTTCCCTTCACCGTGCGACACTGGGATGGCATGGATATCACCCACTTGCACGCCAGTCAACCATGGCGAATTGGTATTGGCAATCCGAGTTTCCACCATCTTGGCCACGTGCTGGTTGGCATCATTGTAGAAGAGGGTTGGGCTAGTACTGCTGGCATCCTCAAAGTTTCCGTATGGAAGAAGACCTGATTTGACCAAGGCCTGGAATCCATTACAGATACCGATAATCAAGCCACCACGAGCAATAAAGCTATCAATTGCTGTACGTACTTTTTCATTGAGCAAGATGTTGACGATAAACTTAGCTGATCCATCTGGTTCGTCCGCAGCCGAGAAGCCACCTGCAAAGAAAAGGATGTTAGCCTTGCCGATGTTGTCAACCATGGTTTCAACTGACTTGACAATAGCTTCTTCATTCAAGGTCACGAATGGCACCAAGTTGACTTCTGCACCTTCTTTTTCGAAAGCTTTTGCTGAGTCATATTCCGAGTTGGTTCCTGGGAAGACTGGGATGTAAACCACAGGTTTTTCAATAGTTTCCTTAGCTTTGATGACTGCGGTAGAAGCGACAGCTGGAACTTCTGCTAGTTCTTTAGATTGGGTAAATTCTGTTGGGTAAACTTCTTCTAATTTTCCTTGGAAGGCACTGTCAAGTTTCTGTCCATCTAGCTTCACACCGTTGACAACGAGTGTAAAGTCTGCGCTTGTTTGCCCAATCTTCTCTACTCCAGCAATTTCTTCAGGAGATGTGAAGACAAATCCACCTAATTGAGCTGTCAAAGAACTTTCAAGTTCAGGCAAGATTACCTCTGCACCGATATGGTTCCCAAAGGTAGCAAGAGCCAAGCTTTCAAGGACACCTCCGTATTTGACAGCTGATGCAGATGTTACTTTGTGGCCAGCTTGGATGGCTTCAAATTGAGCAAAATTAGACTTAATCAAGTCAAAATCAATCTCTGCGGAGAGGGCTTGACCTGGGATGTAGTAGATGTTTTCACCAGCAGTCTTGAACTCAGGAGAAAGCACCTTACGGCTATCTGCTGTTGTCACCCCAAAGGCAACCAAGGTTGGTGGTACGGTTAATTCCTCAAAGGTACCAGACATAGAGTCCTTCCCACCGATAGATGGCAAGCCAAGTTGGATTTGTGCTTCGATAGAGCCTAGGAGAGCTGCTACTGGCTGACCAAAGCGCTCAGCTTGTTTGTCCATGCGCTCAAAGTACTCTTGGTAAGAGAAGCGAGCCTTAGGCCAGTTGGCACCAACAGCCACCAAACGAGCAGTCGCTTCGACTACTGCATAGGCAGCACCGTGATATGGAGACCATTCTGCTACATAAGGGTTAAATCCTTGAGCCATGACTGACGCAGTATGAGTTACACCGTGTTGAACTGGCAATTTTTGCACAGATGCCTCAGTTGGAGTGAGTTGGTAGCGACCACCAAGTGGGTGGTTGACAGTGGAACGACCGACCGAACAGTCAAAGATAGTTTGTAAGCCTTTTTGACTCGCATGGTTGAGATCAGATAGAACCGCAAGGGTATCAGCTTCAAGTGTGTTAGTGCTTGTTGTTCGATCTTCTGGAAGCTTGACATCCTTGTCTACCACCTTTGCATCAACGACTACGCGCACGCCGTTTGTATCCAGGAAACGACGTTCCAAGTCGACAATGATTTCGCTATTCCAGTGCATGACAAGATTTGGTTTTTCAGTCACTTTTGCCACAACAACAGCGTCAATATTTTCTTTGTTACATTCCGCAACGAAGGCATCTACGTCTTCAGGACGCACCACAACTGCCATCCGCTCTTGTGATTCAGAAATGGCAATTTCTGTACCGTTCAAGCCTTGGTATTTAAGAGGAACCTTGTTGAGGTCAATTTCAAGACCGTCTGCCAATTCACCGATAGCCACACAGACACCACCAGCACCAAAGTCATTGGACTTCTTGATGAGACGAGTGACATCTCCATTACGGAAAAGACGTTGAATCTTGCGTTCTTCGATGGCATTCCCTTTTTGAACCTCAGCACCAGCAGTCTCTACAGACTCAACTGTTTGAACCTTAGAAGACCCTGTCGCACCACCAACACCATCACGGCCGGTCTTGCCTCCAAGGAGGATAATCACATCGCCCGCTTCCGGTTTTTCACGGACTACATTGCCCTTTGGAGCAGCACCGACAACGGCACCAAGCTCCATACGTTTAGCTACAAAGCCTGGGTGGAAGTATTCACGAACGTAAGTCGTTGCCAGACCAATTTGGTTACCATACGAAGAATAACCATGAGCCGCTGTTTTCGAAATGACTTGTTGTGGCAATTTACCAGCACGCGTTTCCGAAATCGGAGCCGTAATATCACCCGCACCAGAGATACGCATGGCTTGGTAAACGTAAGATCGGCCTGACAACGGGTCACGAATGGCGCCACCAATACAAGTAGCCGCGCCACCAAATGGCTCAATTTCCGTTGGGTGGTTGTGGGTTTCGTTTTTGAACATAAGAAGCCAAGGTTCCTTGACACCATCAACGTCCACTTCGATTTCAACCGAGCATGCATTGATTTCGTCAGACACTTCCATATCGTCCAAACGACCATTAGCACGCTCATAACGACCAAAAATAGTCGCCATATCCATCAAGGTTTGTGGCTTTTCAGACCGACCTAGTTCCTCACGCATGGCAATATACTTGTCATAAGTCGCTTGCAATTGCTTTTGGAATTTAGAAGCTGAGAAATCAATGTGTTTCAACTCGGTCTCAAAAGTCGTGTGACGGCAGTGGTCAGACCAATAAGTGTCCAAAACCTTGAGCTCTGTTTCCGTCGGCACGCGCCCGATTGACTTGAAGTAGTCTTGGATAAAGAGCAAATCGTCCACTTCCATGGCCATTCCTTGTTCGGCCTTGTAGCGAGCAAAGTCGTCTGCCGTATAGTTTTCAAAGAAAGTCAATTTGGGAATAGTCTTGTCTGACTCAGAAAATTCCTGCTTGGCAATCCCTGTCGTGATGTCCTTGAAACGAGAATCAACTGGATTGAGCAGGTAGTTCTTGACTGCTTCTAACTCAGTCGCATCAATATCTTTATTAACCAAGTAAAGTTGAGCTGTGTTGACCGTCACATCACTTGAACTTCCCAGTAAAAGCAAAGCTTCCTGTGAAGAAGCTGCACGTTGGTCAAACTGCCCCGGAAGGCTTTCAATGGCAAAGAAAGCATAGTTAGCAAGATCCGCTTGCACGGCTAATTCATCCAAGACATGGTCTGTTACCTGCTCAGAGAAGATGTGCTTCTCTGCAGATGCAAACAAGTCCTCTGCCAAATCAAAGACATCATAAACCTGCACAATGCGAATACTTTTCAAAGTTGAAAGCCTCAAGTTGTGTTGGAGTTCTCTTACCAAACTCTCTGACTTGACCTGAAAATCAGCCTTTTTCTCAACAAAAATACGTTTATTCATCAATTCTTATTCCTTTATTTCAGCTCTTGCAAACAGATTATTTCAATTCCTGCAACTTTTCCCAGACAATCTCGTAAACATCAGTCAATTCACCCAAGCCACGGCGGAAAACATCCTTGTCCATGTGGTTGCCATCCGCATCCCACAAACGGCAGTTATCTGGTGAAAATTCGTCTGCCAAGATAATCTTACCATCCTTGTCAAAACCGAACTCTAGCTTAAAGTCAATCAATTTAAGTCCAATCTCAGCAAACCAAGCCTTCAAAAGTTCATTGATACGACGCGTTTCTTCCTTCAAGTAAGCAATCTGCTGGTCATCCGCAATTTTAAGGAATTTCACATGCTCGTCATTGATAAATGGATCATCCAAATCATCATTTTTATAATAAAATTCGACAATCGGAGTCTCAAATGCGATACCTTCTTCTACGCCAAAACGTTTTGAAAATGATCCAGCCGTGTAGTTGCGAAGCACAACCTCCAAAGGAATGATCTCAACTTTTTTATTGAGTTGTTCCGTATCTGAAAGCTTCTCCACAAAGTGAGTCGCTACACCAGCAGCATTTAATTTCTCAAAAATAAAAGATGAAATCTGATTATTTAAAACTCCCTTGCCCGCAATCTGCTCCTTCTTGACACCGTTGAAGGCAGTTGCCTGGTCCTTGTAAGTTGAAATAATGAGATTTTCATCCTCAGTTGTATAGATATCCTTGGCTTTTCCCGAATAGATCAATTCTTTTGACATTTTAAAGTTCGCCTTTCGTATTTCTTTACTTCATTCTACTACAAAATAACAAAAATAGCAATAATTTGCGAACGACGGCGAAGATACCTCTTTTTAATATTAAGAAAAACTGTAAAATCAAAACATTTTACAGTTTTAAAAGTATAATCTTGCGTTAAAAACAAACATTATTCTCTGTTCAAAAATTGATCTAAGTAGTATCGCAGATAACTTTTCTTTCCTGTGATTAGTGTCAAACGTCCTTCTGAACCGTAGCGAAGCTCTTCTGCTTGTTCAGGAGTCAGACTTGTCTCCGCCTCTATTTTAAAGAAATTGCCCTTTTCAGTCTTGGTAGCTGTCGCATCAATATTCGTAATCGCAGAAACAAGAACGAGCTCTTTGTTGGCATCCTTGGTTGTAGTAAAGCGAACAGAATCACCTACTTTGAGCCTTGCAACATCTTTTGAACTAAGATAAGCTGTGAGTTTGGTTTTTCCTTCCTTTTCCAAGGATGGATAGAGTTGAGCTAGTAGGGTTCCTTCTGCGACCATGGTAGAATCACTGGTCTCAGGATTGAGGTGAAGCACCCCATCCTCGCTTGCTGTGATTTTCCCCTTGTCCAGCAGACCTCCTTGGACTTTCTTACCCGACTCTGCTTCTAAAATTTTCTGATCTAGAAGGGTTAATTCCTGACCGACTTTGACCAAGTGCTGGGACTTGAGCGATTCCAGCTGACTAGCCAGTCCCGTTGCGTAGGCTTGTTGAGCTCCAGAACCTGCATACTGCACACGATAAGTAGCTAAACTAGACTCTAGCTGGGCAATTTGTGCATCCACTTGCGCAATAGCCTGCGATTTAGCTTGCGGATCTTCTCCAGTTTGATTTTTATGGGTCTGGTAAAAAGAGTAGGCTGGATTCTGACTATCCAGTTGATCTCCCTTTTCAATCGCTGACTTAGCTGTTTTGTAGTCTCGGATTTTATCCTCTGTTTGGCTGATAAGATTGCCAAGCTCGGCCTGGCTCTGACTTGCTGCCGCATTCTGCGAGGAGATGCTGGCATTTTGCTGCGAAACATTGCTCCTAAGACTACTAGCTTGGCTGAGATAGTCTCGAAACATCTCCTGGTATCCAAACTTATCCGCCTCTGGAAATTGATCAGTCCCTTCTTTCAAACTGGATTGCAAATAACCCAACTGCTTTTTTTGATCCTTTAACATCTCCAACTGATTGGCGTATGCTTCAGCTTGAACAGCTTCCGCCCCTTGCTGGTACTGAACGAGTAGATCCCCCTGCTTGACCAACTTGTTCTCTTCCAGATAATTTGCCACAATCCGTTGATTGCTAGTCGACTGGATGTTGGCAATGATCCGACTAGGTTCGACAGTGGCTCTGGTAGACAAACTAATCTCCTTCTCTGCAAAGACTGCAAATCCTAGCAGAAACACGAGCAGAAGCGACATAGGTAAAATCACGCGACTGGAAAAATTATGGTAACGACGATGGTAAAACTCCGCACTTTCTAAAAATTCTGGTTTCATCTTCTCCTCTTTCTAGCTATTCACCAAATGGGCGTAAAAACCATCTCGAGCCAGCAAATCAGCATGATTGCCTTCTTCGACAATCTTACCCTGATCCAAGACAACAACCTTCTCTGTCCGCTCAGCAATGGTCAAGCGGTGGGCGATGAAAATCAGGGTCTTGTCTAAAGCCATGAGATTATCGACAATTCGCTTCTCCGTCAAAATATCCAGACTGCTAGTCGCCTCGTCCAAGATCAAGACAGGTGCATCCGTCAAGAGAGCACGCGCCAGAGCGATTCTCTGCCGTTGCCCACCAGAAATTCCAGCCCCATCCGAAGTTAATTCTGTCTGATAATTCAGTGGCATGCGCTGGATATCCTCTCGAATCTCGGCCAATTCGACTGCTCGCAGAACATCCTCCTGTGTCGTCCCTTCTTTGGCTCCAAGGAGAAGATTCTCCAAAATCGTTCCGTTAAAGACATAGGGTTGTTGAGGCAAATAGTTGATATACTGGCGCAGGGCCTTTTTATCAATCTGATTGAGATTGACACCACCCAGACTAATCTCCCCCTGACTTGGGTCGTAAAAATTAACCATCATCTTGGCCAAAGTTGTCTTGCCTGATCCTGAAATTCCCACGAAAGCCACTTTAGAACCTTGCGGGATGGTCAAATTGATATCCGACAAGACGTCACGACCATAGCCATACTTGTAGTGAACTTGCTTGAAGGTCATTTCTCCCTTCATCATGCTCAAATCTTCTACCGTTTTCTTCTCCTCAAACTCCGAAGCTACCAGATAAACCTCATTTAGACGGTTATTGGCGACCTGTGCTGTCTGAAGCTTGGTTTGCAGGTTGATGATATTTTCCAAAGGATTGGTAAAGTAAACAAGCAAAGTATTATAGGTAATCAGCTGGCCCAAACTCATTTTCCCATCCATGACGAGAATAGCTCCCATCCAGAGAACGGCAACATTGAGCAGGAGCTGAGCAACTTTTTTCAGTGCCTTTTGCTGGCTTTCTGCCCGACTGTAGGTAAAGGATTTTTTCAGATAAGTTACAAATTCCTTATCAATCTTTTGATAGCGTGAACTTTCACTGGTTAAAGACTTAATGGTCTCAATACCGTTGATGTCCTCGATGATAGAAGAAGACAGAACCGCATTAGCTTCCATGGTATCACGATTCATCTTTTCAAACGGCTTCATAAAGGCAAAGATAATCACTGTATAGATGGGAAGCGCAAGTAGACTAATGAAAAAGAGTATCATATTTTGTGAAAACAAGACAAGCGAGATAATCAAAATCGTTGACACATCCAAAAAGATCGACAGAATGGTCGACGCCAGCGCATCGATGATACTGTTAGCATCTGTAAAACGAGATACGATTTCTCCTGTACGACGTGTCGCGAAAAAGGACATCGGCAGGTGAAAAACATGCTTGATATAGGACAAAATCACGTCAATCGACAAGCGTTGCCCAAGGATTAGTAGGAGGTATTCCTGCGCGTAGGACAAGATCTGCTGGAGAATATAGACGATGACCAGTCCTATTGAGATAATGCCCAAGGTCGAACGCATCTGGTCTGGTACGTAACTGTCAATGATAGACTGCAGATAATAAGAGCCCACGATATTAATCAGGGTTACCAAGAGTGTTGCCAAAACGATATTAGCAATCAAACCCCGCTGTTTGAGCAAGATTGGCAAGAAGGATAGGAGCCCCTGTTTTTTCTCCTTATGAGGTTTATAGTCTGGAGATGGCGCCATAAAGAGACTGACCCCTGTCCACTCTTGCGCAAATCGCTCACGGGAAATCTTGGTCAGCTTGACACCAGGATCTGGATCAGCGATATGGATGGTCTTCTTATCCTGACCTGTCACCACATAGTAGTGGAGCAATTTCCCTTCCTTGAGCACATGGGCTACAAAAGGAAAAGTCAAATCAGGCAAATCAAAGAGCGTCATATCCGCCTTGATAGCCCGCGTTTCAAAACCAAGCTCCTCTGCCACCTTTACAAGACCCAAAGCAGTCGTCCCATCCATGGTCGTCTTGGCCAACTCTCGTAGATGAGCCAAGGAGTAATAACTACCGTAGTAGCCAAAGACCATGGCTAATGAAGCTACACCGCAGTCCATCTGATCCACCTGAGGGCGATAGTGTCTTTTCCCAAATTTCATATCTATCTCCTTTTTTCTAACAATCTCTTAAAAACTTTGTAAGATCATTTTAACCAAACGAAGAAGAAATCGGAAAATTATTTCTGAAAAAACAATATTCATACCTGAACAGCACTTTTTGCCAAAGAAAATAGGCAGAACAAGTGTCCTGCCTAAATCATTCAATTACAGAGATTTCTTACCTTTCCCACTTCTTTTGTGAATTGTGTATAAAACGATAAACGAAAACACAGGGGGCACCAGATAACTACTTTCACTCATTGTTACCTGGAAACCAAGAGTTGCTAGTATCGTAAAGACGAAAATATTCATTAAAAATAGAAAAACAAATACAATAAAGGATTTTAAAATCTTATTCATTTCAGTCCTCATTCTTTTCTTTATCCATTCTTTTCTGGATGATATGATATTTTACCGCTATGTAAATAATTAAAAGAAGTATAGGATAAGAAAACAGGTCTGAAACTTCCATGAAATTTACACTATACTTTCCTGGTAATAGCTTATAGTCCATTAAAACTTGAAGGATAGAAAGTACAATGCGTACTAGTAGAATCCCCCCTAATAAAATCAATTCTTTTTTAACATACGAATACCTTCCTCACTAAATACAGATTATGGTTCATTGGTCTAACACCTCAACATTCTCCAAGATTACCCTTCTACTGGAGCTACAGAGATCAGACTCATGTTGTCACTACCTGTCATCTTTTTCTTCACTTCTATAAAGTAAGATGAAGGTCATCAAGAATAATGAAATCGTAGGTATATCAAAATATTCAAACCATGTAGGTAGATTTGTTTTGTTTACATCAGCTACGATTCTAATAATTAGATAAGCCATCGAGCTACATAATACAGTGGTCTCTGGCCAAGCTTTTTGTAGCAATTGAGCGACTTTCATCCCAAACTCCAATCTGATGGTCCATCAACTTCCAATCTTGCTTTCTTTTGTTTTGTACTTGTATCCTACATAAAACAGACCAAGCAGAATTGGATATGTTTCTGGGTAAAACAAGGTATTGATCGGATTTTTCAAAATCAAATACGTTGCGATATAGATAATGAGCGATACGATAAAATACCCCTCAGCAAATCCTAATAAGAATTTTTTCATGGTAGACTCCTATTTACCTGATAAGAAAGGCGGAAAAACTCCGCCATTTACATATGCAAAATCCTTTTGATTCAGATTGATCATTTATAGTTTTGATTATTTTTCGTCAAATCCTTACAAAAAATACCAAAATAGCCTGAGGCAAGCAAACCAACTACAGTCCACTGCCAATTAAAGGATACTAATGAACCTGTACGAATCACATGAAGCGCAAGATTAAGAGCTATTGCCAACAAAGGAAGTATAGTGGCTAGTTTAGGTAACAATGTATTGAGATTAAGGTTGTGATTCATAATTGATTTCCTTACATACTTTATCCCAAATTTTTAGTTTAGCGTCTACTTCCTAGATAACGCCCATACATATAAGAAGCTACTCCTAATACACCCCAAGCTATTGCTGTGGAAGTAGTAACAATGAAGCCTCCCTCAGTAAGAGCCAAATCTTCTTCTGTCATAATATCGAATTTTTCATCCATTTTTTTCATTTTTCTCTCTCCTTTTTAAATAATACTGGCTAATCCAATAGCTACTCCAACCAAAAACCCTACTATTCCTGAAGCTGATATAATAATTACTGAAAATTCTTCTGAAATCTTCATTTATTTCTCCATTTTTTATTGGTAGTAACTAAAAGATGACTATTCAATAGTATTTGCCACACACTAACAATAGTTCTCTTTAAACCTTGTTTTTGCTTGAATCCAAATAACTCATCATTAAAATAAGGATCGGAATCCATAATTCCGAGACTACATACTGATCAACTTTAAAGGTAATTACATTTAAATCACCTAGCACACAGAGTACTCCAAAAATGATTAAAAGCACGCCTATTAAATTTTTTCGATTTTTCATACCTAATCACTTTTTATCCAAACCTACGTTTTAAATCTTGCCCGATTAATCTACCGCCAAGGAAAATAGTCACTCCAATACCAATAGTAGCTATTGTGATCACGCCTCCATCAGTATTCATCAATTCGTCTTCTGTCAACTCTGTCCAATTATTTAAATTATTCATATTCATTTTATCCTCCTATTATCACATAAAGTATCCCCAAGCAATACCGCCAATAAGTAAGATGCCTCCTACTACCACAGCAGTAACAGAACCCCCATCCACATCCATTAACTCTTCTTCCGTGAGAGCTACAAAGTTTTGTTCCATTTTGTCAAAATTTGTCATCTTTTTTCTCCTTTATTTCTATTTTTTGGTTTACGACTTCTAGCTCTTAAACCATTTTAAAAATCAGATTGGATAAATTACTGAAATCTTTTCTCCCTTCCTGTTCATTTATTTTAAATACCATTTGATAAACCATGGCAATAAGATTGGTAAATACATCGCGTAGTCTCCTTCCTTTCCTTCTTACCTATCTATTCGAAAAATAATTCGAAAATGAACAACTGTTTCATTTTTATTTTAAAAACCACTTAATGAACCATGGATAAAAACCGGTCACATACATAAACGTTCCTCCTTTTTCTTTCTCATATCTTTATTCGCAATTTCTACTAAAAGTTTCTCTTTTTTCTGCAAACAAAAAAACAACATGACTTGCATGTTGTTTTTTGCTATATCTTACCTTTAATAGTTCCGACCACATCTGCCACACTTTGTAGTTGATCAATTTCCTCATCACTGATCTCGATACCAAATTCATCTTCTAGCGTTAGGACGAACTCCATCAAGTCCACTGAGTCCGCATCTAGATCGTCTTTCAAACTCAAGGCCTCTGTTACGACAAAGTCCTCTCCCTGTCGCTCTTGGATAATGGTTACAATACGGTCAAAAATTTCTTTTTCTGTCATCTTTTTATTCTCCTGAAAATTCACGCGCAGTCTGAGCAACTACGTCTGTTTCGAGCATGGTACGAATCTGGCGAATCGTACTGTACACAGCCTTGGCATCGCTTGAGCCATGGGTCTTAACAACAGGTGCTTTGACACCAAACAAGACTGCCCCACCAACATCTGAATAGTTAAGCTGTGTTTTCAAACCTCTAAGGCTATCCTTAAGAAGAAGAGCACCTAGTTTCGCTCGAAGGCCGCCACCTGTGATAGCTGTCTTAAGCAAGCCCATGATTCCCATAGCGGTCCCTTCGATGGATTTGAGAACAGCGTTTCCCGTGAAACCATCTGTTACGACAACATCCGCAACGCCATTCATCAAATCACGCGCTTCCACGTTTCCGACAAAATTCAAGCTTTCATCCGCTGCTAGCAAGGCGTAGGTTTCCTTACGAAGAGGATCACCCTTGCTACTTTCTGTTCCATTATTGAGCAAACCAACACGTGGTTTCGAAATCCCACGAACATTTTTCGCGTAAAAGGAACCCAAAACAGCGTATTGGTGCAGATGATGAGCTGTATTTTCTGCATTGGCTCCAAGGTCTAGCATGTCAAAGCCCTTGCCATCAATGGTCGGTAAGGTCGACATGAGTCCAGGACGGTCGATATTCTTGATACGACCTACAATGAAGAATCCTGCAGCCAACAAGGCACCTGTATTCCCAGCCGAGAGGACAGCGTCTGCCTCTCCTTCTTTGACTGCCTTAGCCGCTAATACCATACTGGCATTTTTCTTCTTACGAATAGCTTTTGTTGGCTCATCGTCTGAGTTGATTTTCTCATCCGTATGGATAATGCTGACACGCTCTGTCGCCGTTAGATATTGCTTGATCTTGCTTTCATCTCCATAGAGTTGAACCTCAATATCCGAAAAGTCAGCTAGGGCTTGGTTGACACCCTCAACGATGGCTTGAGGTGCGTAATCGCCCCCCATAGCATCTACTGCAATTTTTTTCATTTATCTTCCTCTTTTAGTAATTGTCCCCAGTCCGCTAGGGAATCAATAAATTTCTTTGATTTTAGGTGAATCCCAACGTACTCTTCGTAGAGTTGATCCATAAACTTTCGTAAGTCTTGCTTGATTTCGGTCTTGAGCGAAATAGTCTCCAAGGTTTCAAAATCAATGGCTTGAAATTGATTGAGCAGATAAGGGATATTAGGATTTAGATGGCAACGTCTCTCATCTTCATGATAATGCTCTGGGCAAAGGCAGGCTCCATATTTGAAAGAAAAGTCAAAGGCCTGACCGACCCGATGGCAAAAGACACACTCATTAAAATTAAGGCTAATCCCAAATCGGATCAAGATTTGAATTTCAAAAATATTGGTTAAAACCTGATAATCTATCCCTGCTTCCATCAACTCCAGAGTCTTCCTCAAGAAAGCAAACAAGGGAGCATCCTGCTGATTATCCTGCAAACTAGCATCTGCAAGAGCTGCTACGTAGGTCGCATAAGCCATGACAAAGAGATCACTATTAATCTTGGGAAAGGTCATGACCTCATGATAGTCCTCAATATAGCTAAGCCCGTCATCATTGATTCGCAAGAGAAATCGTGCCAACACCAAGGGCTGAATAACCGGAGCTAGTTTGGACTGACCAGCGTGTTTGACGAAAAACATGCGCTTACCAGCCTGCTCGGTAAAAATCTTGACTAACTTGTCATCCTCACGAAAATTACGATTGTAGAGTACGAGACCTTGACTCGTGATAGACTGAATCATGCTTCTCTCATGTACTCCTCAAGTCGTTTCATGGCCTCTCTAATCGTTTCCATGCTGGCTGCATAAGACAGACGCACATAGCCTTCTCCGTAACGTCCAAAGGCTGCACCAGGGATAAAGGCAACGGCCTTCTTCTGAGCAAAATCCTTCAGAAAGGCAAAGGAATCTTGATTGTAGCCCGCTGGAATCTTAGCAAAGATATAAAAGGCACCGTCTGGTTTGATAATCTCAAAACCAAGAGCTGTCATCTTTTCGATGATATAATCTCGACGCTGAATGTATTCCTTCTTCATAGGCTCTGCGTCGTTTTTACCAGCGGTCAAAGCCTCCACCGCAGCATGTTGAGCCATAGTGTTTGCGGCAGTTACCAAATATTGGTGACTCTTGATTAACTGAGCTGTGAAAGCTGCAGGAGCAAAGATAAAGCCTAAACGCCAACCAGTCATAGCATGCGATTTAGACAAGCCATTAATAATAATAGCCTGGTCTCTCAGCATAGTTCCCAGAGATACATGGGCTTCGCCTGTATAGGTTAATTCTGAGTAGACCTCATCACAGACCACAAAAATCTCGTATTTACGTAAAACAGTAGCTAAATCTTCCAACTGCTCCCGATTATAGGTAATCCCTGTCGGATTGGCTGGATAATTAAGAATAACTGCTTTGAGCTTGTCACCTTGCTCCAAAATTGCCTTTTCCAACATTTCAGGAGTCAAGACAAAGCCATTTTCAGTTGTATCAATCTCGACAATCTCTGCCCCAACTAGATTGACAATCGGCTCATATCCTGGATAGGCAGGAGCTGGCAAGAGAACCTTGTCTCCTTCTTCTAAGATAGCTGTCAAAGTAGCAGATAAAGCCTCTGTCCCCCCAATCGTGACCAAGATTTCATTTTCAGGAGCATAGTCCAGTTGATACTTTTCCTTAACAAAGTCGCTAGCTGCCTGGCGCAAGGTCAGTAAACCGCTCATCCCTGTATAGTAGGACTGGTTCTGGTCAATGGCTCGCTTGGCTGCCTCCTTGACATGATTTGGCGTTGTAAAGTCAGGCTCTCCCAAGGTCAAACGCAAGACCCCAGGAATCTCCGAAATAGCCTGGTCAAACTGGCGAATCAAGGAAACTTGAATCTTGTCTAACCGTTTATTAAAGCGCTTGGTTAAGTCCATAGATATCCCCCTTGCTTACAGAACATAGTACTATTATACTACAAAAGCTCCCTGACCGCAAAATCCATCTGAAATCAAGAATTTTCACTTTCTATTTTACTTTTTTTCTCGACAGGACTATAATAATAAGTGCTTATTTTCGGAGGTTTATATGTCATTTTTATCAAAAAATGGGGCAGGAATCTTGGCCTGTCTTCTCATTTCTATCATTTCTTGGTTTCTAGGAGGATTTTTCCCCGTCGTGGGCGCACCTGTCTTTGCAATTTTTGCTGGAATGCTCCTCCACCCCTGGCTCTCACCCTACAAACAACTAGATGCAGGTTTGACCTTTAGTTCCAAAAAATTGCTCCAGTATGCCGTTATCTTACTTGGTTTTGGTCTCAATATCTCGCAAGTCTTCGCAGTTGGACAAACTTCACTCCCTGTCATCCTTTCCACCATTTCGATTTCCTTAATCGTCGCCTACCTCTTCCAGCGTTTTTTTGCACTAGACACAAAACTAGCTACCTTGATTGGAGTGGGATCTTCTATCTGTGGTGGCTCTGCTATTGCCGCGACAGCACCCGTTATCCATGCCAAGGAAAAAGAAGTCGCCCAAGCCATTTCCGTTATCTTTTTCTTCAATGTCTTAGCAGCACTTATCTTTCCAACGCTAGGAACCTGGCTTCACCTATCCAATGAAGGTTTTGCCCTCTTTGCAGGAACTGCAGTCAACGATACTTCTTCTGTAACGGCTACCGCCAGCTCCTGGGACAGTCTTTACCAAACCAATACCCTTGAGTCCGCAACTATTGTTAAACTCACACGCACCCTTGCCATTATTCCTATCACGCTCTTTCTCTCCTACTGGCAAAGTCACCAACAAAAAAATAGCCAGGGTTTCCAACTAAAAAAAGTCTTCCCACTTTTTATCCTTTATTTTATCCTGGCCTCTCTCTTAACGACTCTCCTTACCTCTCTCGGCGTGTCTAGTAGCTTCTTCACCCCTCTCAAACAACTCTCCAAATTCCTCATTATTATGGCCATGAGTGCTATCGGTCTCAAAACCAATCTAGTAGCTATGGTCAAATCCAGCGGTAAATCCATTCTTCTTGGAGCCCTTTGCTGGATTGCCATCATCCTTACCAGTCTTGGCATGCAGGCATTGATTGGTATTTTCTAACACAAAAGGTAGCCCATGGCTACCTTTTATTGTTCAAGAATTAAGCGTGTATGTTCTCTCTTGATACAGCGATTCATCACGATGTCATCGCATCCTCCGGCACGCAAGATTTCTTCCGCTTCTAGGCTTTCAAGTCCTAATTGCGCCCAAAAAATCTTGGCATCAGCCTTGAGAAAATCACGCGCCACATCTGGTAAAAACTCGCTCCGTCGGTATACATTGACAATATCCACAGGAAAAGGGATCTCAGCTAGACTCGCATAAGCCTTTTCTCCCAAGATTTCCCCACCTACAGCCTTGGGATTAACTGGAATGATTTTATAGCCCCGAGCCTGCATTTCCTTGGTCACTCGATTACTAGTTGTTTCCTCACGGTCAGACAAACCCACTACCGCTAACGTTTTACTAGTTATCAGATACTGACGAATCACACCATCACTTGGATTGATAAATTCTTGACTCATAGAATTCCTCCTTTTTTCTCAGTATAGCACATTTTGAAAAGGCTTGCAGATTTTGACTATAAAAATCTCCTAGCAAGAAAAGAAACTTGCTAGGAGAACTATCTATTTCAAGTGAAAGATTAAATCTTTTTCTCAATACTAAATAGAGGAGAAAGTGGACGTTTTTCGTGGATACGGATAATAGCATCGCCTAGAAGATGAGCAATAGAGATTTGTTCAATCTTATCAATCAAACGATCTTCTGGTAGGTAGATGGTATCCAAAACAACCAATTTTTTAATAGCTGATTTTTGGATATTATCCATAGCAGGGCCAGAAAGTACTGGGTGCGTACAGCTTGCGTAAACTTCAACCGCACCTGCTTCAGCAAGAGCATCCGCTGCATGACAGATGGTTCCAGCTGTATCGATCATGTCGTCAATCAAGATACAAGTCTTACCTTCTACCTTACCGATAATGTTCATCACTTCGCTGGTATTCATCTTGTCTACACTGCGACGTTTGTCAATAATCGCAATCGGAGTTTTCAAAAACTCTGCCAATTTACGAGCACGAGTCACCCCACCATGGTCTGGACTGACAACCACGTAGTCAGAGCCGACCATGCCACGACGTTCAAAATAGTCCGCAATCAATGGAGCACCCATCAAGTGATCTACAGGAATATCAAAGAATCCCTGAATCTGTGCAGCGTGCAAATCAATCGTCAACAAACGATCCACTCCAGCCACTTCTAGCATATTGGCAACGAGTTTTGAAGTGATTGGCTCACGCGCTCTTGCTTTTCTATCCTGACGTGCATAGCCATAGTAAGGCATGACAACGTTGACAGATTCTGCACTGGCACGCTTCAAGGCATCTACCATGATCAAAATCTCGAGCAGATTGTCATTTACAGGTGAGCTAGTTGATTGTAGGATAAAGACGTGTTTTCCACGGATTGATTCTTCGATGTTGACCTGAATCTCCCCATCTGAAAATTGGCGAACAGTCGATTTCCCCAACTCTATCCCAATTTCTTGCGCCACACGCTCTGCCAATTCTCTATTTGAAGAAAGGGCAAACAGCTTTAAATCAGAAAAAGACATGATTTCCTCCGGTATTTATGTATCACTTGTTTTTTACACAACATTTTCCATCTACCATTGTAGCGCTTTTTCCTTTATTTTTCAATCAAAAATAAAACAAGAGTAAACATTTATACCCTTGTTTTATACTATTTTATATTAGCTATATTAAAACTAAAAATCCTACATTTTAACAATCGATTTTATGCTAGGATGAAATTTTTTCGAGACAAAGTTAGTATACTTCTCTCATACTTCCTGTATCCACATCATAGACAGCACCTGAAATAACCACATCATCAGGAATCAGTGGAGATTCTCGAAGCAACTGCATGTCCTCTCTCACACTCTCTTCAACATCCTGGAATGGTAAAAAATCTTGATCAGACACATCAACTCCGAGCTCGTGTTTCAAATGTTCATGAAAACTTTCATTTTGAAAAGTTTGAGCTCCACAGTCTGTATGGTGAAGCACCACAATTTCTCTTGTCCCCATTTGTTGCTGGGAAATCACCAGTGAACGAATCATGTCCTCAGTTACTCGACCACCCGCATTCCTCAAGATATGGGCATCTCCAAGTGCCAGACCCAGAGCTTGCGCGACGTGTAGCCGTGAGTCCATACAGGTCACAATTGCTACTCTTGTTTTCGGCTTAAGTGGCAGATTTAATTTCCCATGAAGGGCAACATAAGCCTGATTGGCTTGCATAAACTGTTCAAAATATGACACGATTTCCCCCTTAAAAATTTGATCATCAAATATTTCTCCTATCTTATCATTTTTAAGAGGATTTGTCACGGATTATGCAAAGACCTTTTTCAAAACTTCCTGAATCGTTGTCACACCAATGATCTCAATTTCTTTGGGTGGAGTGATTCCTGTCAAGGAATTCTTGGGTACATAAATCTTGGTAAAGCCCAGTTTTGCCGCTTCATTGATGCGTTGCTCGATACGATTCACGCGTCGAATTTCTCCGGTCAAGCCCAGTTCACCCACAAAACATTCCTGAGGATTGGTAGGCTTGTCCTTGTAACTAGAGGCAATAGCCACTGCAACGGCTAAGTCAATGGCGGGCTCATCCAATTTGACCCCACCAGCAGATTTGAGATAGGCATCCTGATTTTGCAAGAGAAGCCCTGCTCGTTTTTCCAAAACAGCCATAATCAGACTCGCACGATTGAAGTCAAGACCTGTCGTAGTACGCTTGGCATTCCCAAACATGGTCGGTGTTACCAAAGCCTGGACCTCCGCCAAAATCGGACGGGTCCCTTCCATGGTCACAACGATTGACGAGCCAGTAGCCCCATCCAAACGCTCCTCTAGGAAAACTTGACTCGGATTGAGCACCTCAACCAATCCACCCGACTGCATCTCAAAAATGCCAATCTCATTAGTGGAACCAAAACGGTTTTTGACTGCCCTCAAAATACGGAAGGTATGGTGACGCTCCCCTTCAAAGTAAAGCACTGTATCCACCATATGCTCCAACATACGCGGACCCGCCAAGGTTCCTTCCTTAGTCACATGCCCTACGATAAAAATGGCAATGTTATTAGTCTTAGCCAGTTGCATAAGCTCAGCCGTCACCTCACGCACTTGAGAAACTGACCCCTGCACCCCTGAAATCTCAGGAGACATAATGGTCTGGATAGAGTCGATGATGAGAAAGTCTGGCTGAATTCTTTCTACTTCTGCGCGAACACTCTGCATATTGGTCTCGGCATAGAGATAAAACTCGCTATCGATATCTCCCAAGCGCTCTGCTCGTAACTTAATCTGCTGAGCAGACTCCTCCCCACTGACATAGAGAACGGTCCCTACTTGAGACAACTGGGTCGAGACCTGTAGGAGAAGGGTTGATTTCCCAATCCCTGGATCCCCACCGATGAGAACAAGACTTCCGGGTACTACTCCGCCTCCAAGCACACGGTTGAATTCCTCCATCTCGGTCTTTGTTCGATTGACATTGATCGAAGTCACCTCAGCCAGTTTCATGGGCTTGGTTTTCTCCCCTGTCAAGGATACACGTGCATTCTTGACCTCGGCAACCTCAACCTCTTCTACAAAAGAAGACCAAGACCCACAGTTGGGACAACGTCCCAGATATTTAGGGGAATTATACCCACAATTTTGACATACAAATGTCGCTTTTTTCTTTGCGATAATAAACCTCTTTCTAAATCTCTATCTCACACTCAATCACTTGGCAAAAATCAATCTTCTCATTTGGCACAAATTGACGTATGAGCATGTTGTGAGTTACCACTATCACGGTCTGGTAATCTCGATACTTAGCCATAGATTCTAGAAATCGAGACTTCATCTCCGTAGCTGTCTCATATTGAATAGGGCTATTAGGAAGTAACTCCCCCTTGTTTTCTAAAAACAGACATCTAGCTTTTTCGAAGTTTTCTATGCCTGCTTCATAGACCTGCCATTCGTGTAACATAGGCTCCACTCTCAAAGGAAGTCCAGTAGCACAAGAAACATAAGAAGCCGTTTCTAAAGCTCGCGTTACTGCTGAAGTCACTAGTAGGTTAGCTGATTGTAGCAAGGGATTTTGGCAAAGTTCCTGAGCTTGTTGTCGTCCCTTCTCAGATAAGGGGGCCAAATCCATCCCAAAACCTGTATAAGAACGTTCCTCTAACTCACGGTAATCTGGCTCCCCGTGACGTACAAAGATGATTTTCATCCTAGTGTCCTGTTGATCCAAAACCACCAGTCCGCACGCCGTCTGCCTCATCTCCGTCTGCGATTAAAAATGGTGCAAAGACAGCCTGAACCACACGTTCCCCAACTTCAAGAATCACTTCCTGATCAGTAATGTTTTTCATCTGCGCAAAAATATGTCCCTCATTTCCAGGATTTCCATAATAATCCCCATCAATAACGCCAACAGAGTTGATCAAGACCAGACCCTTCTTACGAGGATTTGAAGAACGGTCATAGAGATAGAGCACTTCTGTCGGCTGCATGTAAGCCTTGACACCAGTCGGAACGAGAACAATCTCTCCTGGAGCAATCACAGTGCGTTCCGCAACCTTTAAATCATAACCAGCTGCATGAGCTGTCTCACGCTTCGGTAGCAAATTTTCATCTGTAAAACTCGAAACCAATTCAAAACCACGAATTTTCATATTTTTCTCTTTTCTATAATCATTTATTCTAGGCTATTTTATCTTATTTATTCGAAAAAAGCACGAAAAAAGAGCACACAATTCACACTCGCTTAGGGCTGCTGGATTCCTCCCCTGACCCGCTTCACGCAGAACTGTTGCTCCACTGTTCATTATACCACATACCTCTCTATTTTAAAAGAGAAATTATTTTTTCCGTCTATTTCGGAAAAAGTCCTGCATAATCGCTGCACACTCATCTTCCAAAATTCCTGTTTCAACCTCTACACGATGATTGAGGCGCTCATCTGTCAAGATGTCATACAAACTTCCAGCTGCACCAAATTTCTGGTTTTTAGCCCCGTAGACTACGTTTGGAATACGGGCAAGTCCAATCGCCCCACTACACATAACACAAGGCTCAATGGTCACAAACAACGTACAATCAAGCAGACGCCAACTCTCTTCACTTGCATTCGCATTTTCTATGGCCATGATTTCTGCATGCATAACCGCCCGTTGCAACTCCTCGCGCGCATTATGCCCCCGACCAATGATTTCTCCATTCTTGACAATGACACAACCAATTGGAATTTCATCGTGTTCTAGGGCAATCTCAGCCTCTCTCAAAGCCTCTCTCATAAAAGCTTCTTTTTCTTCAACTGTATAATCCATAGCTTCTCTCTTTTCCTGCTTATCAATTCTATCATTATAGCATGTTTTCCTAGACAAAAAAAGAGCTCTATAATATTTACACTGACTAACTTTAGATAGTATTAAATCGCTGGATTATAGAAATAATGTTTTAAAAAGAGTATAATATTAGCAAAATTGATAGAAAATCAGAAATCATGAACTTAAAATAATGGAGATAACTGACATAGAAAGTTCAAGAGATGAATATACTGAAATTTATACAATAAACAATATGAAAGGGTAAATGATGAAATTAGAGTTATTACTGGATAAACCAAAATTTACCTTAATGTTTCCATATAAAAATCAATTTAATAGAGCAGGGGGACCATTCATGATATCTTTATCTGTTATGATTCTCTGGATTCTAAAGCATCTGATATCTTATAATACCGATTTTACAGACAAGATTATTATAGCAATCGTACTGATTTATGCTCCACTTCTTCTATGGTTTATGGGGTATTATCTCTTCATAAATGGAGTAAAATTAGAAGTTCATAAAAACAATACTGTTCAGTATTATACCTATAGTAGCAGAGGCCTCAGCGTATTACATTATCAATTTAAACTTCAAGATATCGAACAAATAACCATTAAAAAGCGTCCCTTTAATTGTGCAAAGTTAACCATGAAAATTAGAAATCCTATTTTTTTAGAAGGATATGAGAAAAATCTAAATAAGTTAATAAGTGTCAGTATCATCACAGATAAACTGAAAGCAGATGTTTTTATGCACGAAATGAACCAAATTCAAAATGACAAATCAGGAAACCAAGTTATCAAATAAGCTAATTTACAAAAAATTTAGTTTTATCTAACTTATAAATTCTAAAGAAAATAGTTCACTGAAGAGGCTGGGATCAAAAATCCCAACCTCATTTTTGCTTAGTTGTACACCTATAATTTATTAGTAGATTGAACTGTTTGTTGGTATTTTAGAATTCAAAAAGCTACTTTTACCAAAACTTCTTTTCTCCATTCACAACATTAACCAATTTACTCAAACGTTGAAATCTTACAGATATAGGTTTACCAAATCGAGACTTGGTCTAGAGATTTCTATCCCACTGTTTTTTTTCTTTATCTTAAAAAGTCATGTAGAAGCCTATATAGGACTTATGAACTAAAAAAGCCACCGAATGCGGTGACTTAATAGGGAGATTATTATGAAAAAGAAAAGTTTAGGATATTTGTTACAACAAGTTAGGAGGTTTTCTTGTAACTATCTATAGTATACCCGCCCTCTCTTAAACTAATCTTAAAAATCTCCTATGACCAAACACTTTCTAAAATATTGGTTTGTTCACGACCAGGACCTACTGAGAAAGTAGAAATACGAACGCCAACCAATTCACTCACACGACGAACATAGTTACGCGCATTCTCAGGAAGATCTTCCAAATTACGAACTCCTGTGATGTCTTCTGACCACCCTGGCAATTCTTCGTAGATAGGTTTGCAACGTTTTAATTGTTCAAGACTAGCTGGGTAGTGGTCGATACGTTGACCATCGAGATCATAGGCCACACAGATTTTCACAGTATCCAAACCGCTCAAAACATCGATAGAGTTCAATGAAAGATTGGTAATACCAGATACACGACGGCTGTGACGCATCACAACTGAGTCAAACCAACCCACACGACGTGGACGACCAGTTGTTGTACCGTATTCATGACCTACTTCACGAATGCGATCTCCCACTTCATCAAACAACTCAGTTGGGAAAGGTCCATCTCCTACACGACTTGTGTAGGCTTTACATACACCTACAACCTTGTCAATCTTACTTGGACCAACACCAGAACCAATTGTCACACCACCAGCGACAGGGTTTGAAGAAGTAACAAATGGATAAGTACCTTGGTCAATGTCCAACATGACACCTTGTGCACCTTCAAAAAGTACACGTTTACCGTTATCAAGTGCATCATTCAAGATAACAGATGTATCTGTCACATACTGCTTGATTTGTTGGCCATACTCATAGTACTCTTCAAAAATATCATCAATTGAAATAGGGGTACTGTCATACAATTTTTCAAACAGACGATTCTTTTCCGCAAGATTGCGTTCTAAACGCTCACGAAAAATGTCTTTATCCAAAAGATCCGCAATACGAATTCCAACACGAGCAGCTTTGTCCATATATGCTGGACCGATTCCCTTGATTGTAGTACCAATCTTATTGTCACCCTTAGCCTCTTCTTGCAAGCGATCCAACTCAATATGGTAAGGCAAAATAACATGCGCACGGTCCGAAATGCGCAAATTATCTGTTGTCACACCTTCACCATGAAGATAAGTCAACTCTTTTACTAGAGATTTAGGGTTTACAACCATTCCGTTCCCAATAACTGAAATTTTTTCAGGGAAGAAAATTCCAGATGGAATCAAGTGCAACTTAAATTTCTTTCCATCAATCACAATGGTGTGACCAGCATTATCACCACCTTGATAACGAGCAATTACCTCTGCATTAGCTGAAAGAAAATCTGTAATTTTCCCTTTACCTTCATCGCCCCATTGGGTACCTACAACAACAACTGAAGTCATAATCTTGTCTGAGCCGCTAGGCTCTTCCTTTCTCATATACATGGCAGGAGTCTCACCTGCAATTATATCTTACAATTTATTATAAGAAAAAAAGACCATTTTATCAAGAAGAAACACTGGAAAAGATTTGGAATTTCTGTAAATAACAAAATTCAAAACCTTAAAAATTAAACAAAATCCTACAAAATATAAAATTAATACAGATTATTGTTCGTGATAAATGATATATATGAACCTCACTAGTTTAGAGTAGTACCTTCTAGCAAGAATTTATCTAGATACAAGCGATAGGCCGTCTGAAAATGATATAAACAAAACTCTTTATCGCTTTTAATTCTAAATCTTATCAAATAATAAAGTAAAAAACGAAGATGAAGTGATTCCCACTCAGCAGAACTCTGGCATAAAGAAGCATATTCTTGTTCAACTAGTTTCAAAAAGACAAATGCTCGTTCATAAAACATAAAATTTTTGAAGCATATAAAAAATCCCTTTCTTATTATTAACACTAGTTTAACAGAAAAACGAACTAAAGAAGCTTCAAATCCTATAAAAGAAGAATTTAAAGCTAAACGAACTAAAAATAAAATATAAAGGTAATTATAGATGCCAAAATTAAGTTTTGAATTTTGAGAAGTTTACTTCATTTATAAAATCATAACTACCCGTCTAACGGGTGGTTTGCACCAGGGTTATAAGCCCAAATTACCAGCCAGCGCCTAAAGACGCTGGATAATTTCTTTAATCTTGAATATATTTCTTAATTGTGGCTTCATTAAGTCCCACTGTACTCACATAATAACCTTCTGCCCAGAAATGCCGATTCCCAAACTTGTACTTGAGGTTGGCGTGTTTATCAAACATCATGAGTGCACTTTTGCCTTGGTAGAATACTTACTAACATATGTACATGATCAGGCATCAAGTGACCTTCGATAATTTCAACACCTTTATAACTGCACAAACGATGAAATATTTCGCCTAAACTACTTCGATATTGATTATAGATCACTTTTCGTCTATACTTAGGGGTGAACACAATGTGATACTTACAGTGCCACTTTGTGTGTGATAAACTATGTGCCTTTTGTGCCATATTTTTCTCCTTTCGCTTTACAATTGGCTTGAACACCT